>CAZSUM010000058.1:0-4909 GCA_964610015.1 uncultured Lentisphaeraceae bacterium | reverse complement strand
AAAGCCACTGAAAACGACTGACGCTTCGGCGAGTATCGGCACAGGGCGCAATGCCAGTAACAACCAGATGCCAAAACGTGCTTGAAAGCGTTGCAGCTGAACGAGTTCTTGAGTGCCAATTAACCGCTGTGCTGCGCCTGAGGCATAACGTCCCAACAGTAATCCCAGAATCGCACTGAGTGTCATGCCGACAAATGAGGCGCATGTGCCCCCTATGAACCCGAGTGTCAGTCCGCAGGCGGTGCTGACCAAACTCGAGGGAACGGGGATTAAGATATCCGCAGTCAACAGCAGTGCTAACAGGAGTCCAGTTTGGAAGGGGTGCGCAGTTGCATGCTGCAAGAGGGTGTTGGTCCAAGTATTAATCCGAGAGCCAAACAGGCAGAAGGGAATGAGTACAGCGAGCAAGACAAGGATGAGTAGAAAGAAGGTGCGCCAAGGAACTCGAGTCATCATGAGTAGACAGTACTAAACTCATTTTCGTGAGACAAGTCAGATTAAACAGTCTCAAGAATCGCGTAAGGCAAAAGACGAACGCGTTGGCAAAAGTTAGACGCATGCCAAAATACCAATAGACGCGGACTTCATAAACGAAGTCTCGCGCCTCGCACAGTAACAGCCTAAAGAGCTGTGGTCGATGCTGTTGCCTACAAAATCTAAACGAACAGGACAACGACTGTTGACAAACAAAAACGGCCTATGCCTCGCGCAGGCGAGCTTTCTTGCCGGTCAGCTTGCGTAGGTAGTAGAGCTTCGCACGGCGAACACGTGCTGAACGCTCGACCTCGACGCGGTCAATGTAGGGCGAGTGAAGAGGGAAGACCTTCTCAATGCCAACTCCATACGAGATACGGCGCACCGTAAAGGTTGCGCTATTTCCGCGTTTGTTGTCTTGAGCGATGACCGTTCCGGCAAATGCCTGTAAACGCTCTTTGTCGCCTTCCTTGATCTTAACAAACACTTTAACCGTGTCGCCGACCTGTAACTCAGGGGCTTTCTTGCCCGCATTGGCCTTTTCGACCTGCTCAGCATTGATCTTGTCAATCGCTTTAGCAATCATGATCCCAACTCCTTCTCCTGAAAAACCGTTTTTTCCGGCGCCTGCTCTAACAGGTCCGGGCGCTTGCGCGCTGTTCTATCCAACGCCTGACGCTCCCGCCAAGCCTTTACGTCTGCATGGTGACCGCTCTGCAACACATCAGGGACACGCATACCCCTGAAGCATGCCGGACGGGTATACTGCGGAGGTTCCAGTAGACCCTCCGAGAACGATTCGTCTCGGGTAGCCTCCTCGCCGCCACCCAGTACACCGGGTAACAGCCTCACCACCGCATCCACCACCACCGCCGCGGGTAAAACCCCATTGGTGAGTACGTAATCGCCAATCGACAACTCTTCAGTTACCAACGCCTCACGTACACGTTCGTCAATTCCCTCGTAATGCCCGCACAGAAAGATAAGATGCTGCTCTCGAGCCAGACGTCTGGCGTCAGCCTGCCGGAAGGGTTTACCTGCCGGCGTCATCAGGATCACCCGTGCTTCTGGGGTGCGTAACGTCTCAACCGCCTCAAACCAAGGCTCTGGCTTCATAATCATACCAGGGCCACCGCCACAAGGACGATCATCCGCCGTGCGCCGTGCGTCATGGGCGAAATCTCGCAGATCGACTGTCCGAAAACGAACCGCCCCTTTTTGCGCTGCCCGTTTCAGCATGCTCTCTTCAAGGAATCCGCGTAGCATGCCTGGAAAAACGGTCAGCACATCAATTTTTAAGGGGTTGTCCATGTGCGGACCCCATCTAGCACAGTTAAGCCGTCGCTTCCGCCGCTGCACGCTTTTTGGCCTTGCGGACCATGCTGGCAACGGTTTCGCTCATCTGAGCACCTTTGGAGATCCAGTATGCTACGCGCTCCATTTCAAGCTTGAAGTTTTCACCTTCGCGCTTGGGCTCGTACCATCCAAGGATTTCCAAAAACTTGCCATCCCGGGGCGAACGCTCGTCCGTTGCCACAACGCGGTAGGCGGCATTATTATTGCAACCTGTTCTTCGCAGTCTGATTTTGACCATTTTCTCCTCCGTGAAACGTAGTAAGATACCAATATACCCCTGCATGGTGCAAGCGAGATTTTAATCGGTAACTGAAATTTACCGCAACTGACGATTACGCTATGTAAATTGCCAGCTCTCCTGCGGCTTAAATAGCCGGTATGCAAAAGGCATACCGGTCCAGATTATGAAAACAATATTCGAGAACCTCATTGGCATGGGCATTGACTTTTATCATGCACGATTGGCTCTGCTACTTGTTTGTGATCGGCAACTTCGCGTCCAACGGCAATCGTGCCGGTACGCGAGAGATCAATGATGGTGTAAGGTTTAAGTAACCGCAGAAAATCGCCCACAGTCTCCTGATTGCCCGCCATTTGGATGGTTACAGAATCTTCCTGTACCGCTACAACACGCGCCATAAAGAGGGCCGCGAGGTCGACAATTTCAGCACGCATCAAGTGGTTTTTAGTGGCCACACGCACGAGGAGTAACTCACGATCAAGGTGTCGAAGGTTGGTCATGTTGACCACCTCTATGACATCGACTTGTTTCGAGAGTTGGTGCGTCACTTGTGCAATCACGTGGGTGTCTCCCGGCACCACGATCGTCATTTTCGATACCGTTGAGTCAGCTGTTGGTCCAACGTTCAGCGTTTCGATATTATAGCCACGGCCTGAAATCAGGCCGACAATGCGTGCGAGCACACCGGGTTGGTTTTCCACAAGGCAGTTAATAATGTGTTTCATATGATTGCGTCCTCTTTTAAACGGTCCGATTGATCATCTCTGCCACATGCTGTCCTGGAGGAATGATGGGGAATACATTGGCGTCAGGTGAAACAATACATTCGAGCACCCAGGTTGCTGGCGTGTTAAAGGCTTCCTCCAATGCCGGCGCGACTTCTTCTGCACGTGTAATCCGGCAAGTCTTGGCACCGTGCGCATCAGCCATTTTTATGAAGTCTGGCAGATAGACCGATTTCTCAGGAATCTGCTCGTTGGGCAGACGTCCATGTTGACTCAACATCACGCCACTGTAGCGTTTCCCATAAAAAAGTTCCTGCCACTGGCGCACCATGCCAAGGTACCCGTTGTTTAGAATGACCACCACAAGGTGTAGGCGATGCTCAACCGCCACCACCAACTCCTGAAAGTTCATCTGTACGCCGCCATCTCCTGTGACACAAACCACCAGATCGTTTTTACGTCCGAACTTGGCCCCAATTGCAGCCGGTAGTCCAAAGCCCATGGTGCCTAGGCCCCCAGACGAGATGAAGGTGTGTGGGTGGGTGTAACGGTAGAACTGCGCGGCCCACATCTGGTTTTGTCCCACATCGGTTGCAATCACCGCTTTGCCCTTGCTGACCGCGTAAATTTGTTCAATCACATACTGCGGCATCAGTTCATTGTCTTGACCCTTATAGGTAAAGGGGAAGCGCTCTTTCCAGCGGTTCACTTGTTCCAACCATTCGGTATGCTCTGTAGGCTGGACAAAAGGAATCACCGCTTCCATCACAGGTTCGAGATATCCCTGCACGCCTAAGTCGGCACGCACGCTTTTGCCGATGGCTGAGCGGTCGATGTCAATGTGTACGATCTTGGCATGACTGGCAAAAGCGGAAATTTTCCCCGTTACACGATCATCAAATCGTGCGCCAGCGGAGATCAGCAAATCGCAATGGTCAACCGCATAGTTTGCGGCCACACTGCCATGCATGCCCAACATGCGCAAGGCGAGAGGATCATCCTCAGAAAAGGCACCCAGCCCCATCAGGGTGGTGCACACCGGAATGTTCGCTCGATGAGCAAGTTCTGCGATACGTTCAGAGGCCTTTCCTGCAATCGCGCCACCACCCACATAGAGCAGAGGACGCTTTGCTTGGTTGATCATCTCGGCAAACTGTGCAATCTCGGCTGGATTGATCGTTAGGTCGGGATGGTAAGCGCGCATGGTGACCGCTTTTGGAGTCTGCATGGCGGTCAACTGTTTCTGGACGTTTTTGGGTAGGTCGATCACGACGGGGCCAGGCTTGCCCGTGGTAGCGATATAAAAGGCCTTTGCAAGAATGTCGGGTAACTCATCGGCATTGCGCACTAAGAAGTTATGCTTGGTTACGGGGCGGGTGATGCCGATGACATCCGCTTCTTGGAAAGCGTCGTTGCCGATCATGTTCAAGGCTACCTGTCCGGTAATGCACACAAGCGGAATGCCATCCATGTAGGCTGTTGCCAGACCGGTCACTGTATTGGTGGCCCCGGGGCCAGAGGTCACCAGGCAGCAGCCGGGTTTACCTGTCGCACGCGCATAGCCATCAGCCATGTGTACGGCACCCTGTTCATGTCGGGACAACACAAAATGGAAGGGCGCATCATAGAGACAATTGAAGATGTCAAGCACTGCGCCACCGGGATAACCAAAAAGCACTTCGCAGCCAGCTTCGACCAATCCGTCAATGACGCACTGTGCGCCACTTTTGAGTGGTTGGGTCGATTCGGTGGTTGCGTCTGAGGCTGTCTTCTTTTTCATAGGATCCTCGTTGATCTATGTTCGCGATAATATACAAAAACCCGCCGTTGATTTGAACGGCGGGTTTTTCCTAATGGCTGAAATCAAGGGAGGTACTGATTCTTGCTTACAAGCCCACCGATCGGTGTTAAACAAAAAAAACGGGCGTAACCCGTCCGCTAACAACGAGACGGAGCGAAAAATAGATGGGGTCTTTCCTTGAATTCATTAACAATTAAAATAACGTGATGTTGCCTTTATGTCAAGGTGCCCCCCCCCTCTAAAAAAACAAATGATTACGGTCAATTGACAAAGTAACTGCGCCACCCCGTGATCGGAGGTGGCGCGTTTAGT
>CAZSUM010000057.1:9601-11817 GCA_964610015.1 uncultured Lentisphaeraceae bacterium | reverse complement strand
AGCTCCTATACAGTTTTGGGTTGAAAATACTCTTCCAGCATAAATGCGTCAACAGGTTATTCTAGCAAAAAGGGCTGGTTCAGTTTGTCATAACACGGTGCATCCATTTCGTAGAACAGTGGTTTTTGGGAAAGACCTGTTCGTCAAATGAAAACGACACCCAACTAAAATGAAGGCATTTTATGTTCAGCATAATAGAGCTCATAAGCGATCTATCGAGCCGTTTTCCTCTTTAACTAGACGGGCTCTCCCAAAACTGGCATTCTGCTTATAAGAATGAACGTTTAGAGCGAGGTGATTTTGAAGATTGCATTGATCCATATGCCGTTTGCACCGCCTGAAGGTCCTGCGATTGGGCTCACGCAACTCGCGGCGGTCGTGAATCAGCAGTTTAAAGAGCACGTCGATGTTGCTCTGCACTATCTGAATCTAGATTTTGCCGCAAAGATGAAAACAACTGATTTTTATGATCAGGCCATCTCGCCTTATGCTCGGCTTTCTGGATTGTCAGACTGGTTTTTTCGTTCTGCGGCATTTCCTGAGGAAGCAGACAATCTCGAAGCGTATCTTGCCCGCTATTATTTTGATGAGAGCGAAGCATCGACTCGTGTTGTGGACTTTGTTCGCAATCAGCGGCGTGTGATGTATGACCTACTTGATGAATTGATTGATGAGAAGGGGTTGGTCTCTGCTGATCTTGTCGGGTTCTCACTCTGTTTTTTTCAGACCGTCGCATCGTTGGCGATGGCAAAACGGTTGCGGGTACGTAATCCGAAGGTGAGGATTGTTTTTGGCGGTCCGGCGGTAAAAGGGGTTTTGGGGCAAACGCTGATTGATCATGCGCTGGACGTTGATTATGTCGTTTCCGGTCCGGGGTTGGTCAGCTTTCCTGCATTGGTGAAGTGCTGTCTCGCTGGTGAGTACGCGAGTATCCCTAAGATACAAGGGGTCCTTGTGCGCGGGGCAGAAGGAGGGGGGAGCGCTATCCCTGCAGAGGGCGAGACGCTTGATATTAACACCGAGGTGCCCCTTGATTACGACTCGTTTCTCGATAAATACAACGCCTGTATGGCTGGCACGGGGCGTACACCTTTCTTGTTGTTGCAAACGTCGCGCGGATGTTGGTGGGCGGACAAGCAAAGATGTACATTTTGTGGTTTGAATAGTCTCTCGGAGTGTTTTGAGGCCATGGAGCCTCGGGCGGCTATTAGGCATATTCAGTCAGTTCTCGCTTATGCGCAGCGTGTGTCCTACTTTGTCGCGTGTGACAACATCATTCCGCCCCGCTATTTTAAAGAGGTTCTTCCTTGCCTGACTGTTCCGAAAGGGGCCTTCATCAAGTATGAAACCCGATCGACGCTCACTGCGGAAGACCTTTGTGTACTGTGTGATGCGGGGATCAGATGTGTTCAGCCGGGGGTGGAAGCCCTTTCGACTGAGAGTCTTAAATTGATGTGTAAGGGGACTACGGCGTTTAACAACGTTTGGTTTTTAAAAGCGTGTCTTCGATATTCGCTCTTGGCCGAGTGGAATATACTACTTTTTTCGCCAGGCGAATCGGAGTCGGTTTATCAGAAGTATGAACAAGAGATTCCGGATTGGGTCCATTTGCAACCACCCGGGGGTGTCTTTCCAATTGAATTTGTTCGCGACTCTCGCTATTTTGAAAACCCTGAAGCATTTGGTCTCCTGCTCGAACCACCGGAGAGTTTTCACTATATCTACCCCTTTGATCAACAAACCTGTGCCGGACTCAGTTACCGCTTTTCCGACAAGAACGCTGATCACGAGAAGCGCGATGACTGGATGGAGCGGTTGGGTAAGGTCGTCGCATTATGGCAAAAAAAATGGGATGGACCCGCTGCATCGGTTCCTCGGTTGCTGTTTGGCGAAGATGAGCACAGCGCCTACATTCACGATTCAAGGTTTGGTGACATGCAAAGTTATCGGATTTGTGAAACAGCCCGGACGGTCCTCAAACAAGTGGCAAATATGCCGATGACCGTTGACGAGCTTGTTGTCACTAGCGGAGGTGGGAAAGAAGCCTTGACACAAACGATTGCTTATTTAAAAGAAAAGCACCTCCTGTTTGAAGAAAACGGAAGATATCTAAGTCTCACGATTGATGAGGTGAGTTGAGTAAAGGTGAGTAATCGAGGCTGTCAAGCGTGTGCGCAGTCAAAGGGAAGATGACAAACGGCGCAAAAAATCATATA
>CAZSUM010000057.1:5367-9574 GCA_964610015.1 uncultured Lentisphaeraceae bacterium | reverse complement strand
GCAGACAAGGTGCGGACCGACAGCGCGTGTGTGGTTGAGTCGCTTCCTGTTATGCAAGAAAGGGTTAGAGCTAAAGAGATGCACAAAACGTTCAAAGTTGTGGGAATAAGCGTATTTGTTCTAGCCCTTACGTGGGTGTGTCAGGCGCAAACGGTTAAACCTGACGAACGAGCCCTTTGGGATGTTTGGTGCGCTGGAACAAACAGTGCGTTTGAGTCAGCTGAGGTTCTAGAGGCTTGTAAAGCGTTTGCCGCGCAAGCGCCTCACGATCCGCTGAGTGTCGTGGTCTCAGGGTTTGCCGCATGGAACTGCCTTAAGCAAGGAAAAGTCGCAGAAGCGGAAAAGCTGTTTACAGGCATGCTGGTGGTGAAGGAACCTGCGACTGTTATCCAAAAAGCTGGAGACCGGATGGCCCGTAGTTGGTTGACCCGGTTGGATCGCGAGCAGGTTGTGCATGCGTTAAAAAAGATCTATGCGCGGGATATTGCATTTCCTCCTTCGCTTGATGCACTCTCGGCACTCAAGACAAAGCCCTTGCCGCCTTTGACTGATCGATGGGGGAAACCGTGGAGCTATCATTGTGGAAGTGTTATAAAAGAATTATCTGCGCATCGTTATGTGTTGGAGTCAGAGTCTTTGGGTCCTGATTCTGATTTAAATAAAGCATTAAAACAGCCGTATGGAGCTGGGCTTCAATGGCAACCTATTCGACTGGCGTCTAGTGGCAAAGACACGGTTGAGTTTAAAACCAGCTTTGGATTATCGGTTAGTCGTGAGTTAGGGCGCGAAGCAAATAATGGATATTTGGTCTATCTGGGGACTCATATTCTGGTCTTGTCTGATGGCAATCATTGGACAGTCTTGCCAAAGCCACGCTAATGTGAATATTAACTTGTGAAGAGGGGGTTGCTGTATGAAGTTGGAAAGTTGTAAAAAGCTGGCTTATGGACGATGTGTCTCACTTGAGGATACGGTTCAGCGTCTTGAGTCAGTCATTGGCTCCAGATTTGATTATCGCCTTTTTGAGACACAGGTTTCAGATCGGCTCTATTGGTCAGCTCTATATATTGATGACCTTGAATTTCGATCCATGGGCAAGGGGATCACCGCGTTACAGGCAA
This sequence comes from uncultured Lentisphaeraceae bacterium, assembly GCA_964610015.1. Lineage (GTDB taxonomy): Bacteria > Verrucomicrobiota > Kiritimatiellia > RFP12 > UBA1067 > CAZSUM01. The sequence goes on along the minus strand of CAZSUM010000057.1, from coordinate 8,453 downwards.
AGGCGGGGGCCTTGGCTGAGTGCGCGGAGTGGGCGGGTGCCAAAAAACATGCTGAGTTGCAAGGGTATACCGTTGGACATCAAAAAACGATTCCTCAGGCAGTCGGGATTGAAGAGATGATTCCGCATATCAAGCTTTCGGGAAAGGTGATTGAGAGTATCAAGCAGAGCGATATCGCTATGTTCTGGGTTGATGGGTTCTCGCTGATGACAGGCAAGACAGCGAAGATCCCGATCGAATTTGTGCGGCGCATTGGCGGACCGAGCGGCATGGCGGCGGGCAATCGCCGTGAAGAGGCGATTGTTCATGCCATTGAAGAAGTCTTTGAGCGGCGCGTTCATATTACGGTGCTCAAGCAAAAACTTGTGATGCCGACGATTGATCCCGCGACCCTTACGCATCCTGTGATTCGCGAGCAGCTAGAGTTTGTCAAAAGTCAGGGCATCGAGGTTTATCTCAAAGATTTGACGTTTGGAGGGGTATTACCCTGTGTTGGGGCTTACTTCTGGGATAAAAATATTCCTGAAAACTATCAGTTTCATCATTTCTTCAAAGTGGGCTCGGGTTTCAACTTGGAAGAGGCGTTGATTCGGGTCTTTACTGAATATGCCCAAGGACGCATGCGCGACGAATTTATTGATGGCAACAAAGCGGATCAGGAGCGGGTCTTGAAGTATGATCTACGTGCGCTTAAATGTATCCCAGAGAAGGGGGATAACTATCTTTCAGCCTTCATGTTCGGGTTTGTCCCGCAGGTTTCAGCAGAATTTTTAAAGGCGGGGCCGATTGTGCCCTTTCAAAAAGGCGAGGTGTTTGATGATTGCCTACAGGATATTGCACGAGCAAAGGAGATTTTCTCGCAACTAGGCAAAGAGTGTTATGTGATTGATTTTACTGATCCGGAAATTGAGTTTCCCGTCGTCGAGGTTGTTGTTCCCGGTTATTCGGATGTTCTGCCCTACTATCCCGCTGATAGTCGTGTTCTTTTTCAGCACTATACCCGTAGTGATATTCTGCGTTCTTACGATGCGGTTGAGGGCGAGAGATCAGCCGGAGGCGCTTCGCACAAGGGCTTTTGAAACGGGGCGACACGACCTCTTTTTTTATGATCAGTGGGTAGACACTTACTCAGAGGCGTGCTAACATATCGTTGAATGATATTAAAGGTCTGATTGCAAACAAGGAGAGATTATGAAGAACGACGCACAAAAGACCGTAAAGGCGGGCATGGTCATGCTTGCTGCAACGTTGTGCATGGGCACTGTGCTAGCTGGAGATGGTTCGGATGAACCGGGTTTTGTCCCTCCACCGAAGCAAGCTCAACCGCCACCAGCGCCGCCACGTTCCATTTCTTCGGCAGAAACAACGGATCCATGTTGTTGTTGTCCGGTGACGCCGCAAGCCAGAACAGAAGCCAAAAAACCACCACAGCCTCCTGTTTTGATCACAAAGCTGAAGTCTGAGTCTGGATCTGAGAGTTCGAAGTGAGTCTTGTCGGGCAGTCTGAAAAAAGGGTTCAATAGGGCACTCGCAGGCTGTTAGCAAGAGATGGGGTTTTGACATCAGACTTTCTCGGCATTGTAGTCGCTGATCGGCTTTACGAGATCGATCTCTTAGCCTGTTGGCGGCTTCTTTTTGTGTGATCAGCTTTTGAAATGCGTCTGCGTTGCCCTTATTTAATGTGTCGGGTGCACGTCAGAGAGAAAAAATGAAACAGATATTCTGGTTTTCAGTCAATCAAGATTAACAGACGTGACAGGTGGCATCTTGCTGGGGTAAAGGAACAATAGGCTATGAAGAGTTTTCTTTTAGGACTGGGTGTGTTGCTCTGTGTTGTGATGACGAGTTCAGCACAAGACGACTCAGACTGGAATGCAACGCCCAATGATGTCAACAACTTGTTGAAAAGCATGAAAGACATGATCAACGTGAACTACAGTGTGCAAGTAGCCACGTTGGAAGAAATCTCTGCTGATCCAGCCAAAAATCCGATCTTATATCGCTCAGGCCACTACAATTTTTCATACACCGAGGCGCAACGTAAACGGATTCGTGAGTATGCGTTGGCGGGGGGCATGTTGATCTATAATACCGGTCTTGGCTCAGCACCTTTTTACCGTTCTGCCGTCAAGGAACTGGCAGCGATTTTTCCCGAACAGCCGGTTCAGCGCTTGACATCAGATCATCCGATTTTTCATTCATACTATGATGTTGATCGTGTGAAGTATTGCCCGGGGGTAAAAAAATCAGGTTATATTGGAGATGAACCTTGGTTTGATGCAGTGGAGATCAATTGCCGAGTCGTGGCGCTTGTTTCCCGGTGGGGTATGGCGGTAGGTTGGGAGGATAATGTTTTACCCGAATATCAGGCGTATGAACCGGAATCAGCTAAGCGTCTTGGGGTTAACCTTTTTGCGTACTCGTCAGCGATGCGTGCTTGGGTTAAGAGTCAGGCGAATGCCATTAAATTTGTTGATAAGCAGGAGTCGAGTGCGGATAAGGTGGCTTTAGTACAGGTGGTTTATGATGGGGTCTGGAAAACCCGGCATGCGGGACTTTCGGTGATTCTTCAGACGTTTAATTTAAAAACCGATGTGCCTGTCAAGTTTGCGGTGAAAGAGTTGCGCCTCAATAACCCAGCGATTTTTAATGCCCCGTTACTGTATTTGACTGGGCACGAATTTTTTACGTTGAACAAAACTGAAGCGGAACAACTTAAGAAATACCTTGAGAACGGAGGGTTTCTGTTAGCAGAGGCGTGTTGTGGACGAAAGGGGTTTGATCTCGCGTTTCGTAAAATCATGACCGCCTTGTTCCCCGGAAATCCTTTGCGGGCCATTCCGCAAGATAACCCGATTTTTCAGGTGCCGAATGATGTTCAGCGAGTCGGCGTGACGCCTGTATTGCAACAGGCTTTAGGTGCAGCGGTAACGCGTCCGCAGTTGGAAGGGTTGGAGATCAATGGGCATGTTGCGGTGATTTACAGTCCCTACGCATTGGCGGGAGGATGGGAAATGTCGCAGAGCCCGTATGCTCGTGGGTATGATGATGTCAGTTGTCAGCGCTTAGGACAGAACATTTTAATG
>CAZSUM010000057.1:0-5357 GCA_964610015.1 uncultured Lentisphaeraceae bacterium | reverse complement strand
ACAAAAAGATGTGGATAGTGCTGGGGGGGCTGTTGCTGTTGTTTGGTTGGATGCCTGTGCGTGCCGCAGTAACAAGTGGCAACGAGTATGCTCTGAGTTTGGTAGAAGCCAAAACGCCTGAGATGCAGAAAAGCAATATGGCTGAAGGGCTTGGCAAAAAACATTTCTTTCGCTATCTGGAAGTTTTGGAAATTAAAAAAGGTGAGACCGATGGGGCTCCTTACATCGGTCTAAAAACGCGTGAGCCGAGTTCTGGAGTAGTGGTGCAGTTTTTAGTGCAAAAGAGTATTTCATTGGCTGTGCTTCAACAAGAGCCGGCAACAGGGGTTGGCGATGCGGTGGCGGTCATTGGGGTTGTGGAGAGCGCCGATCCTGCAATGCGGATGATCGTTTTAAATCCCGTGGTTGTGCGCTATAAGGATATTTTGGCTCCTAAAGTAGGTAAGGAAATGCTCGCCGAACGGGATGCCTCTTCGGTTGTATACTCCTTCACAGGGGGGGGCACCGCTGTGAATGTCACAAGGCGCGACGAAGATCTGTTGGTAAACGAAAAAGAGATGATCCGCAAGTTGGGCAAAGTTGGCTGGGCCAATTATTTGATTCAAGAGATCGCCAAGCGTGATCAGGCCGCGAAAACAGAACGGGACAAGCTGGATATTTATAAGCGGACAAAATAGGCGGGGTCATCTCGTATTGTTTTTTGGATAGAGGTTGATCAAGAGGCACGTGCAGGATAAAGGATCGGGTTATCGCGAGGTATGGCAAAAAAATCAAACGGTAAGCAGTCGGTCGTTGATAAAGCGTCCAAAAAGTCTCAGGAAGAGGGGATTAAAGCCTTTCTGAATCCAGAGGAGATGCACAAGCTCAACCGCATTGTTTTGCAATCACGGTATGTGGTGGAGGGAAACTTGTCGGGCGCACATCGGAGTCCTTTAAAGGGTGCCAGTTCCGAGTTTGCCGAGCATAAAGCCTATGGGTTGGGCGATGATCCCAAGCACTTGGATTGGAAAGTATTGGGGCGTACCGATCGCTATTATATCAAGCGCTACGAAGATGAGACCAATCTCAGGGTGTACATTATTTTGGATCGAAGTAACTCCATGGCGTATGGTAGCGGGGCGATTAGAAAGTTTGATTTTGCCTGTCAACTGGTCGCTGCTCTGGGATATGTGGTGGTTAAGGCTCGTGATTCGGTCGGACTCTTTGTTTACTCTGATAAAATGGATATGAAGGTAGAACCCCGGAATTCAATCAACCACCTTCATAATATGTTGAAACGGTTGCAAGGGATTGAGCCGGCCTCAACAACCAATACGGCTGAGACACTACATCAAATTGCTGAGTCGATTCACAAACGCGCATTGGTTGTTTTGATTTCAGATCTGTTGGATAACGAAAAAGAGGTTACCTTGGCGCTGGCGCACTTTCGCAAGCGTCTCCATGATGTGATTGTTTTGCATGTGCTTGATCCCGTTGAAATTGATCTATCTTTGAAACAGGGCTTTGAGTTTGAAGATATGGAAACCGGGGAGCGGGTAACCATGGATCCACGGGGATTGGCCAAAGAATACCAGAAAGAATTTGGCGCTTTTCTAGAGCATTACCGGGTTTCTTGTCAGGGGATGAAGGTTGATTATAGGTTGGTTAAAACAGATCAGTCTGTCGAGACCTATGCCCGAGCATATTTGGAAGAGCGGCGGAGACTGAGATAGCCTATTATGATTTCATTTCTTAATCCACTTTTTCTAGCGGCGCTGGGTGCGCTGACCCTGCCGCTTATCTTACACCTGATTCAGTCGAGCCGGACTGAACGTTTGCCGTTTAGCACCATTCGTTTTCTAAAGATGGCGCAGAAGCGCTCCTCGCGACGCATCAAAATGGAGAATTTTCTCCTGATGCTTCTGCGCTTGTTGTTGTTGGCGCTACTGGCGTTAGCGTTTGCGATGCCGATTATTCGTACGCAGAAATTTGGCAGTATTCTGAGTGGCACGTCACGGGATGTGGCCATTGTCGTGGATGGTTCATACAGTATGAACTATCTTCTGAATCAGCAAAGTGTCTGGAATCAAACGATTGATTTGGCGGCAACGCTGATCGAAGGATTAGCCGATAACGATCGTGTTTGTGTCTATTTGGCGGGCGATCAAGTGACCCCCGTTTGTGAGCAATTGACCGGCAATAAAGAGGATGCGGTAATGCGTCTCAGAGCGTTGCCGGTTCCCAAAGGCTCCTCTCGCTTGTGTCCCGCCACCATGGCCGCACTCAATGCCTTAGAGCAAGATGCGCGTCGGGGTGAACGTGAATTGCATATTATTTCCGACCACCAATTGCTTCCATGGGCGAGTTTCCGAGCGCAAGAGTCAGCTCCGGATTCGACTGGGCAAGCAACAACGTCTGGTACAGGTATGAGCAAGTGGGACCCTGCTGAGGTGCCCGATAATACCACCTGTTTTGTGTCGCTCCTCGGAACTTCCGAACCGGATAATGCTTCGGTTGTGAAGATAAATCTGGAGCCTGATCTGATTACGCCGCAAACACCCAGCCAAGTGATGGTTGACCTGATGCGCAGTGGTCCAGAATTGGATACAGCCGTGTCGATACTGGTGGATGGCAAGGAAGCCGACCGTCGTTCTGTCTTGCTGGGGGAGGGTGTTTCTAAACAGCTCCAATTTGTCCTGCCTCCAATGGATGCGGGTGTTCATGCGGTTCAAGTCACAACGCCGGAAGATAGCCTGACAGAGGATAACGCATTTTATTTTCTGATACGTGTTCGTGAAACACTGCCGGCTTTATGTGTTGGTACGCCGGATAACACCTTCTTTCTCAAGATTGCGTTAAGTGTGGGTTCTGGTACAGAGGAGGTGTCCCCGATCGATGTTAAAAGCATCACCCCCGGCGAGTTGACGGGTGAGACCTTGTCCGCGTACTCCTGCATATTTTTGTGTAATGCGACAACCTTGGCAGGCCAGCAGATCACCCTCTTGGAGCGTTATGTGGCGGCTGGCGGTTTGCTGGTTTTATTCCCTGGTGATGGAGCGTCAATCGCTGACTATGCCCTCTGGGCTTCGTTGCCAGCAACACCCAGCGAGGTCAAGGATTTGCCATTGGGGGATAGAAAGCAGCTTTTGACGTGGACGTTACCGCAACATCCAGCGGTTTGGGGGCTTACAGAGGGAATCAGTGCGCCAAGTATCGTTATCAAGCGTCAGCTTGTTTGTGAAACATTAAAGGAAAAAGCACAGACGGTAGTCTCGACGGCTGCGGGCAGACCCTTTCTGATCGGGCGTCCGCAGGGACGTGGCGCTGTGATGATGTTCACCGTCTCCGCAGATCGCACGTGGAGTGATTTTCCGCTCTCAACGTTCTTTTTGCCCATGGCTCATCAGTTGATTCAATATGCCGCAGGGGTGGGGCTCTCGCAACCGTATGTGTGGGCAACTGATGCCTTGTCGTTGGATGAGTTTCTGCCAGAAGCGACGAGCGGCTCTGTTCTCAGTGCACCGGACAGTAAACCTGTCGTGTTACGAAGTGCAATGGTTGACGGGGTTGTGGTTAATTATGCGGAAAATATGATGACGCCGGGGATCTATAAACTGAGTAAGCCGGGTGAGGGTGCGGCGAAACCCGCTTTGGCAATCAATATGGTTCGCGAGGAATCGGATCTCACACCGGTTAAAGAGTTGGATGTCCCCTCTATTTTGGGAATTCCCAATCTACATCTGGCGACCAGTAAAGAGGATTTGTTGAAAAAGCTGGAGGATTTTCGCATTGGGCGGTCGCTGGGTGAGTCGTTGCTCTGGCTGGCATTGCTGGTGGCTATTGCCGAGGTCTTCTATTCCAATTATCTCTTGCGGAAAAACACTAAATTGACGGACGTGTTGCAACTTGCCCCCTCCGGCAAAATGAAGGAAAAAGAAGCGTGATCATTTACGACCATATCGCGCCAACCGCGGCAATTGTGACTGGGGTCTTGGTGGCCTTGGCTGCGACCGGGGCCGGGTACTGTCTCTTTGTCAGGCGGGATTGGGGCATTGTGCCGATGATTCTGCTGCGGGTGCTCTTTTTCTTGCTGTTAGGCTGGTGTTTGCTCATGCCGGGTAACCGGACAACCGAAACGCTTGAGCGAAAAACACGTTTTCTCGTGCTGGTGGATAGTTCTAAAAGCATGACCATGGTTCCTTCTCAAGACATGACCAATCGTTGGCAGGTGGCGCAGTCGGTCTTGCAACTGCCGTGGGTGGGTAATCTGTCGGAGAAGTGTGACATTGATTTTTATGCCTTTTCCGATGAAGTGGGACAAAAATTATCGTTGGAAGAGACGCTTAAATTAGTGCCAGATGGCAATGCATCCTTGTTGCGTGATGCTTTAAAGAAGACGGTTGGGCGATATGCGGGCTTAGACGTGACGGGCTGTTTGTTGCTCAGTGATGGTTTGGATACGCGGGAGGCTTTCAAAGAGTGGGCATTAGAAAAACGTCCGTTTCCGATTTACGCCCTAGCGCTGGAGAAAGATGCAGTATGGGATGAAGAACCGGATATCCGTGTTGAAACGCTCAGTACACCGCGGCGTGTCACGGTTGGTTGGCAGTCTGAATTAAAGGTTGTGCTTTCAGGGCAAGGCACGAAGGGCCAGGCTTTTCCAGTTCAGTTATTCAAAGATGATGTGCTTGCGCAGCGCATTGAGACCCAGATTCCGGAGGGGGGGGGCTCTCGCGAAGTCGTGTTTAAACTGGATCATCAAACGATAGGGGTGAATACCTATCGTGTTGTGTTGCCGCCGTTACCTAAAGAGACGCAGATTAATGACAATGAATCTTCGGTGGTGGTGCAAGTCGTGGACGCCAAAAACCGTCTGATGTATGTCGAGGGACCGCCGAGATGGGAGTCCAAGTATCTCTCGCGGGTTTTGCGCGAGAGTAAACAAGTCAGCCCTGCCATTTTCCTAAAAGGCCCCAAAGGTAAGTTCATGACCTATGGTGTGAGTGGAGAGGTTTCTCCTGATATGCAGGAGGCTCAACTTGCGATGTTCAAGATTGTGGTTTTGGGAAACTTGAGTGGAGAAGAACTGGGTAATGAACGGGCACGGGCGCTGGTAAAGTTTGTTGAGATGGGCGGTAGCTTGGTGCTACTCGGGGGTAGTAAAGCTTGGGCTGCTGATGGATTTGCGACCACACCGTTAAAAGAGCTGTTGCCTGCTAAACGGTATTCAGGGAAGGCGCAAGAAGGCGAGTTTCCGGTGGCGCTGACAGATCAGGGGCGTTCACATGCAGCATTTGGGGGTGATGCGGAGTTTTGGCAAAAAGTGCCTTCCGTGCTCTCCATTTTTATGGATGTAGAGCCTTCAGCCTCCGCACGTG
>CAZSUM010000056.1:10731-11831 GCA_964610015.1 uncultured Lentisphaeraceae bacterium | reverse complement strand
TTCAAAAAGAAGTTAATTCCCTTCGTGTATTTCGTGTCTTTCGTGGTTCTATATACCAATCTCGCGCTATCCTATGCGGACGCCTCGGGGATGCGTCCCTACCGCACGGGGGTCGCAGGTCTCTGGTAGGGATGTCTCCCCACTTTTCTTGTAAGAACAAACGCCTCCTTGCGGCAGACTCTGATCAGCGTTATACTGCGCATATGTTCAAATTTGTTGTACCGATCAGGTGTTGCAACCTCTTTCTTCTGCTGACACTCAGCCTTCTATGCGGATGCATGTCCATGCGCTTTGAATCCACGCGCAAGGCGCATTTTATCAACATGGACGCCGAGATCCTTTATGTCGAGTATGGACAGGAAAAACGTACTGAAATCCTTCCCAATGGACTGGCCTGCACTTTTGATGGCAAAGTGCGTATTCGTTTGGGAAAGGCTGGCAAGCATCATGTGCTCTATCAAGCAATTTCAGCGTCAGGAGTGCGCTATCTCTCAAAAGACAAACAATTTGAGTTTTTTGAGAAAGGCCCCTACTGCCTTTTAAACGAGAAGGGGCGCCTTATCTTTGAGGGCGTCTATTGCCGCGAATAATCTGCTTTGTGTGCACACACCAGCCAGTGCGGCATGGGAGGCGGAACAGGCACAGTCTCACATAACGTGAAGCCAGCCCTCTGCAACCACTCCTTCAGTTCACAGTCAGAGAACACCCACCCGTTTTGCGTCGTTAACGCCATATTAACAGCAAACAACGCAGAAAAAGTCGGATGGGTATGCGTTAGATCAGTCATCATATCCAGAATGAAGATCCGCCCACCCGGTCGTAATGCCGCAGCAGCACGATTGAGAATCGACTGAATCATGTCGGGTGATTCCTGATGTAGCGCACCAAAAATAGTCACGGCATCATACGCCCCAGCCTCATACGTATCGGTGTGATAATCGCCCGCCCGACAGGTCACCTGCTGTGCCATGCCTGCCTCAGCCACCAATTCTGCCGCCACAGCCGAAATTTCAGGCAAATCCACGGTTACACACTGTAACCCAGGATGCGCCTGTACCATCAGAGTTGCATAGGTACCAGGGCCGCCCGCGAGATCAAGA
>CAZSUM010000056.1:0-10721 GCA_964610015.1 uncultured Lentisphaeraceae bacterium | reverse complement strand
GAACCCGTTGATACCCACTTAAATCAAGTAGCGGCACCACGGTACGCCCGATTCCCAGCGCCCGCCCGTGCATCGCCAGCGCAAAACGCCGAGTCCGCGTTGCATCTGCCCCTAGATGGATTTCTGGTGCCTCAACTGGTTTCCCGCTCTTGACCAGATCCGCCAACCGCCCCCAAGCTGGGTAGACATCGCGATTGTACTGTACTGCACGGGTCAAATCCTGCACGCCTCCCTTAACCAGCGCAAGAGTAGCAGCGGTCGTATTCACATAGCATGCGTCATTTTTTTGCAACAACCCAATGGCCACGCACGCATCCAACAACAATCGTAACCCGCGAGCATCAAGCCCCGTTCTCATCGCCAACGCCGTGGCATCCGCACCCTTTTCCGCCTCTGCGATGCGGGTAAAGAGATCGACCTCTAAAGCTGCAAACAACACGGCTGAACCGTAATATGCACTGGCTAATTTAACAATTCCATCAACCGACAATGCCTCATCCATCTGCTTAAACTCCTTGTTCTGTTTTTCTCTAATGCGGGCAGAGCCCGCAACCCTCACCCAGCCCTCTCCCAGAGGGCGAGGGAGATCGCAACAACGTGTTGTCGCTTTTCCTCGGCCGTAAGGCTCTAATCAACTCACACTCGGGGGTCCTTACCAACGATAGTAACGGTAGGGATCATCGCCTGCCACTGGGGTATCAAGATAATAACTTTTCAACCACTCCGCCTCTTCCACCTCAGCAAAACGTTGTAGCAAGGGTGTATCCAAGGCCGCACCTAAATTTGCCAGCAGACGTGACGCCATCGCATTCGCGCGGCGGCGACTGGTGCGTAGATAGGGTTTAGTCTGTGCATCAATCATCCAAGGCGGCACCTGCCACAACACGAGTCGTCCGCTCCCGTGTTGAATCACACGTATCGCTGGATTGGATGAAGTAGCTTCTTGCTTGGAAATCTCAAGTGCATCATAAGTCATCCGACCATGCCATGCCCAGTCGGCATTACTGAGTCCGTTCAACTCAGGGACAAGCGTTTCAATCCGCTTGAAACAGGCGTTTGTCCTGATTGTCGTTACCAATACGGGTGACCAAGCACGCAGCTCTGCACCTGACATCCCCAGACACAACACGGACAACCCCTTTTCAATCTGTTGCGCCAAATTCGCAGGCACAGGTGCTCCTGGTCCGGCAACCAACACACTCTCTTTACCATACATAGTCGTTGTTTCGAGAGATTTCGGGGTCGCGCCTAAATCACGCAAGAGGTCCTCGCATCCACGGCCCCCTGCGCAAACCACACGACGTTGGGCTTGTGACTCTTCGCGATCAAGATAGCCCAGTAAGTTCACAACCAAACGGTCGGCCACCGGATCACGCGTCGTCCGCCCTGTAACATCCATTTGACAGAAGATCACGCGTCCCGCTCCCATGACATGTTCCAAAAGCGCGGCATACTGCAAGTCGAACCCACCATCTACCAGTGCACGCCAATCACCACGAGCGGGCTTTTCGATCAACACTGAAGCGACATTCCCCCGGTTTCCACAGCGCCAAACACGGGTGTTGTTAAACCCGCACCATTGCCAAAGCGGATCATGCGTTTCAGCTTGTGGTAAATCCGTTAGATACGAACTCAACAAGGTGGCAGACCCCGACCAATCGCGAAAACACTCGGCTGACAGGCCCTGTATCACAGGGTGCGCATATCGCGCAAAAAGGTGTCGTTCTCCTCGCTCGGCAATACGGAATCCGAGACCGCTTTCGAGTACCTCTGCCCGTTGTTCAAAGATCAGCACGCGTAATCCGTTTGGCAATTGATCGAGCCACGTCACGGCTGAACCATCCAAAGCTTCCCGTCCAATGACTAACAGATCGGTCGTCCTCAGCTGCTGGGTTCCATCAAACACCTGATACGTCACGTGTAACTGATCAAACAAACGTTTTGTCAGACCGTGCGGATCATAGAGCAATACCGGATGGTGCAACCGCGGCGGTGCAGGCGCTTTGATCGCTTGCAAGGCAAAGGCGTCAACCTGCGTCACACCCTCCTCAAAATCAAAAACCGCGGTCAACCGAAACGCCTCACCATCTGCCGCCTGCGCTGGCATTCGAAAGGTCACCGGAACAAAAGCCTGCTCGCCAGCCCCCACGGTAATCTGCCCCCGTTGCTCTAGTCGTTTGGTTCCCTGCTGCCACAAGCGCCACGTCCAGCTAACCTGTTGCGTGTGACGACGATCATTGATGACTACCAATTGTTTGTGCACCTCTGCGTTAGGCTCAAACAGATGATCTTTCGCAGTAAATGCACTAGGTTCGCCCCCAATAAAACCGCAATCAGGTTGGTTCCAGCGTAAGAAAACCTTTCCCGTGACTGAGGGCATAAAAGCCTGCGCTGACCCAGAATCCAATAGATAATCGTGACTAGACGGAAGTCGATCCGGCACAATACCGGGCTTTTTTAACCCCTGTAAGGCCTCTTTAACCAGAACCGGGGGCGTCTGCTCCACACGTCGCCATAACTCACCCTGATCCCAAGGCAACATGGCCGAAACACCCCAAGCACGAAAAGAGCGCCAGTTGTCGTGAGCAAAGTGTGCCTGTACAGCATGGTAATTTTGCGTTAACTGGCGTAATGGTTGATTCAACTGAGCCCAAGCAAACGGTTTACCTGTCTCCCACAAGCGTTCTTCATGATCAAGCGCTTGCACCGCTGTCGCGTCGTCACGATATGCGGCGTCGCCCCAGAACTGCGCGGCAAACTCGGCAGCCCATAAACTCTGAAACGCCTCGCAACGCCAAATAAACTGAGGCCCCCTGTAGCTTGACCAACTCGAAATATGCGGCAGTCCCCACTCAACAAAGAAGAGCGGTTTCACTCCCTTTTGCGCCCAATGTTCCGTCCAGTCACTACGCTCTTGCAGTGGTGCCCAGTTGAGATAGCAATTAACCGTATGCATGGCACCCAAGTGGCCGGATTGATGATGATAAACAGGTCGCGTCCCATCCAACACGCCTGCAATCGAGTCTGCCACACGCGCTTGTTTGCGATTCTTTTCCCACCAAGGTTTTTTTTCGTCTGAACGATCGACGCTGGGAATCTCATATTTTCCGTCAATCTTCAGCGGATTCTGGTCGCCAAAATAACCTGTCGCGTTGTGGTTCATGGCATAGAGCACAACCGCAGGATGGTTACGGACACGGCGAATCACCCAAGCAGCTAGCTGGCGATACCGCTCCGCGACTTCTGGCGTATCCATCTGATAGCCAAAATCTTTAACATGCGGCAGTGACACACTCAGGAGCATGCCGCTTTCATCGCAGGCTTGCAACACCCCATCAAGATATCCAACAGCTCCAGGCGAGAAATCATAGTTACCTGAAATAATCGTATTGAACCCATACTCAGCCATACGACGACACTGCTCACGCACAGAAGAAACCGACGCATGGTTCGCTTCACGATTGGCAGCGGCGTTGTACAGAACACGCAGATGAATCGGTGTTCCATTGAGCAAAAAGTCACGGCCCTTAAGTGCAAATTCACGAAATCCAAAAGTAATCGGCGTCAGGGTATCGAGTCGCTTGCCAGATGACTGGAAAAGTGTCAGTTCAACAGAATACCGGTTTTGTGGCGTATCGATATCCCATTTTTTAGCATCCGTCCACGCCGCTGAAAATCGCAACACCCCCGCCTCGTCAGGCTGTAAGTCGCCTGACTTAAACGAGCGTGTCGCTTCTCCACACCCCGTCACTTGCGCTTGTAGACAATAGGACTTTTCAGTCAACCCGGTTGTCTCAGCCACAAAACTGATTCGTTGATCTTTGACAGAGGTAATGACCTGCACATCCTCAAGCCGCTCCGCACTCGGCATGGCGCACAAAAAAAGATCGCCTGTAATGCCCTTGTTGCGCACCCAAGTCTTGGATTTAATGATTCGATTGGGGGCCATAAACGTATTGTATTCAGTACTCAACGGACGAGCCGTAACCAACAGCGCCAGCTCCTGTTCCTGTCCTGGCTTGAGATGCCCCGTCAAATCAAGTTCGCCACCAGGGAACCAGAGTTCACCACACGCCTGACCATCCACATAGGCCTGCACATGCGTCTGAAGCATAGTGAAGATCAGCGCAATACGCCGTTTCTCCCATGTTGCGGGAAGGGTTATCCGTCGCTTGTACCACGCCTGATCCCGATCAACAATCCGCTCACGATCCTCCAGCCAAGGTGCTAACCAAACTTGTTGAACGCCGTGTCCTTCACCCCAGAGCCCCGATGGCCAAATGCCCGGCACCTTGAACCATCCCCAACAGGCCCCCGTCGGCGGTACGGTTGCGGCGGGCTCATTTGTCAGAACAGGACGAAATCGCCAGAGTCCATTGAGGCACACCCGCTCACGTGTGGGGGTGGTCTCTCGCCAAGCATCTTCAAGTGATTCGGGCTTGACTTCCGCCTCTACGGGGGACGGCACGTCTTCGGGAACCAGCGCCCGCAACCGACTGACTGTTAACGACAGATGGCGAAAGGCCACCGTTCCTGAAACACCGAGGTTACAAGGGCTGAGTTTGAGCAGAACAGCCCCCTCTGGAATCGTATAAACACGCTCACACGAAGTCCATTCCTTGGTTCCAATCAAACCAAACACATCGGGCCATGCGCCAATACGAGTGCCGGTGGCATCATGAAAAGACATCGTCAAACGACCCGTTTTCCACGTTTCATCACCAACAACCACATCCGTCACTTTCATCTGCATGCTGAGTTTAAGACGCCCGTATTCAGGTTTCAAAGGGATGTCAAAATAGACCCCCGAATGAGCCCCCTGACAGACCAACAGATTGCTCAAGGCGTCTTGTTCAATGCGTGCCAGACGCCCCTGCGGCCAACCCTGCGGCCAACCACGCGCATCCAACTGCTTCATGTCCCCATTCGGAATTAATTCCTGCCCCAGCTCGCCCCCTGATGCAATAGTGACCATCAATAGTCCTATAAAAAAGCATTCTCCTATTCTCATTGCGCTCCTTAATCCCATATTTTTAAGCGAAGTTGGAAGAGAAGTGTATCACACTCTATTTTTGCTGTGCAAAGAACATGCCCATAAAATATGCAGGGGTGACTTGACTTCAGCCAATCGATTCGGTAAGGTGAAATCTTTCCTGCGGCGTGTCTAAGGAGACGCTCCCCGTTGCGGGTTATCTGGCTGTTCCGGCCTGATTACGCTTTACATATGGCGGGGAGTTTATCTATAGTGTGCGCCGGAAAGTAAACAGAATAAAAGAACTCGCGGAACAAGGACCGCTAAGCAGACTATGAGCCAGATCGATAAAAAAACCATTCGGCAGCAATTTCAGCGCCATGACCGTGACACCGGTTCGAGCGAAGTCCAAATCGCCGTTCTCACTAAAGAGATCGAAATGCTCACTGAGCACCTCAAGGCCAACAAGAAGGATCATAGTTCCCGTTATGGGTTGATCCGTAAGGTTAACACCCGTCGGAGTCTGCTTGATTATCTCAAGCGCGAAGACGAAGCTGTTTACCAGAAGACGATTAAAGAGCTTGGCCTGCGCCGTTAATCAGCGCCTCCAGCCGCGTGCTGTGTCGTACGTGGCTGGATTGATTTCCCGCAAGGGAACCTTCACGCGGACCTTTTCACCTTTTGGGTGAGCCATCTTTCCTGGCATTAGGCTTTCCGGTCCTTGTCCGCCGAAAGGCAATAGAATGAAAGACACGACCTCAGTCTCCGTCACAATCGGCGGAGCTGTTATGACCATTGAGACCGGATTGCTTGCACGCCAGGCCGCTGGAGCAACTGTTTGTCGCTTGGGTGATGCCATGGTTTTTTCGGCTGTCACCAACACCGACAAACCACGCGAAGGAATTGACTTCTTTCCGCTACAAGTGGAATATCGCGAAAAGTACTATGCAGCGGGTTGCTTCCCCGGTGGCTACTTCAAACGTGAAGCGCGTCCGAGTGAAAAAGAGATTCTGACCGCCCGTATTATCGACCGCCCGATTCGTCCGCTCTTCCCGAACGGCTATCATAATGATGTTCAGGTCAACAACATGGTGCTCTCCGCAGACTGTGAGAATGAGACCGACGTCCTCGCTGTGAATGCCTCATCCGCTGCCCTACACATCTCGGACGTCCCCTTCATGGGCCCGATCGGTTGTGTTCGCGTGGGACGTATCAACGGCGAGTTTGTCATCAATCCGACGCAGACACAACGTCAAGAGAGCGACTTGGATCTGATCTATGCTGGCACGGGCGAACGCTTCCTGATGATGGAAGGCGGGGCCGCCGAGATCTCAGAAGAAGACTTCCTCACAGCCATGAAACTCGGTCATGCGGAGGTTGTCAAGATTGTCAATGCCCAGCATGAGTTGCGCAAGCTGATTGGTAAAGCACCCAAAATCGTTGAAGAACAAGCTCCAGATGCTGAAAAGATGGCGTTCTTGTATACCAACGGTGGCGATGCGTTGCGTAAAGCCCTGCTGATTGCCGATAAACTCGAACGTCAGAGCGCGGTCAAGGCGATCAAAGAAGATCTCCTTGCCAAGACCATCGAACAGTGGCCAGAGGAAGTGACTGCTGCTTCGTTCGTCACCTTCTTCGACGCCATGGAGATTGATCTGGTTCGCAAGAACATCCTCGAGGATGGCAAGCGTATTGATGGACGCGCTTCAGATGAAATCCGCAAGCTCTACGCCCAAGTCGGCGTGATGCCGCGTGCACATGGCTCTGCCATTTTTGAACGTGGCGAAACTTCCGCACTCGGCTCTGTAACCCTCGGCACCAAAAAAGACGCACAGGACCTCGACGCCATCACAGGCGGTGAGACCAGCAAACGATTCATCCTGCATTATAACTTCCCTCCGTACTGCGTTGGCGAAGTTGGTCGCCTAGGCAGCACAGGCCGCCGTGAAATCGGTCATGGTGCACTCGCTGAGCGTTCACTCGCCCAGATCGTCCCAGCCGACTACCCTTACAGCATTCGGGTGGTTTCCGACATCATGGGATCAAACGGGTCGTCCTCCATGGCCTCAATCTGCGTTGGCAGCTTGGCGATGATGGATGCTGGCATCCCCATCAAAGCACCGGTCGCTGGTGTTTCAGTTGGCCTCTTCACCAATCAGGATGAGAGCCAGAAGATTCTGGTCACCGATATTCTCGGATCAGAAGATCACTGCGGCGATATGGACTTCAAGGTAGCGGGCACTCGCAAGGGTATCACCGGCTTCCAAGTTGACTTGAAACTCCGCGGACTAACTTGGGATGTCGTGGAACAGGCTTTGACCCGTGCCCGTGAAGGTCGGTTACAGATCCTTGATTTCATGAATACCATCATGCCTGAGTCGCGCAACGAACTCTCACAGTATGCTCCGCGTATCACCACCCTGACGATTCCTGCTGACAAAATCGGCGCGCTGATCGGCCCCGGTGGTTCCAACATTCGCCGTGTCTGCGAAATTTCAGGTGCGCAGATCGACATCGCGGACGATGGGACCGTCAGCATCTACGCCAGCAATGGCCAATCGCTCAAGATCGCGCAGGATGAAGTCTCCGCCATTACGGCTGAGGCGGAAGAAGGCCGGATCTACGAGGGAACCGTAACGGGCATCAAAGAGTTTGGCTGCTTTGTCGAAATTCTGCCGGGTAAGGATGGCCTCTGCCACATCAGCGAACTCGCGGACCGTCGTATTGGTTCTGTCGAGGATGTTTGCAAGGTTGGCGACAAGATGGCAGTCAAATGCATCGGCGTCGATGACCGTGGCCGCATCAAGCTCAGCCGCCGCGAAGCGATGCGCGATCTGGATCAACAGAAACAGAACGACTAATTGTTCTTATAAAAATAAAGCCCGCAGCATCCGCTGCGGGTCTTTTCTTTCAAGAGAGTGCCATGCTTACCCAGACCTCTTCCTCGCCTATCCGCGTACTCGGCATCGACACCTCGTTGCGCTCAACTGGCGTAGGGATTCTCGATGCCATAGGGTCACGTTTGGCCCCCATCTATTACGGCACAATCAAGAACCCAGCCGGACGCCCGCTCTCCGCCTGCCTGCTGCACCTGCAAGACGAGATCGACACATTAATCCGCACACACGAACCACAGGTGGTCGCCATTGAAGGCATCTTCTACGCCAAGAACGTCAAGACCATGATGATCCTTTCGCACGCACGCGGTGC
Source organism: uncultured Lentisphaeraceae bacterium (assembly GCA_964610015.1). Lineage (GTDB taxonomy): Bacteria > Verrucomicrobiota > Kiritimatiellia > RFP12 > UBA1067 > CAZSUM01. The sequence goes on along the minus strand of CAZSUM010000056.1, from coordinate 2,539 downwards.
GATCATTGCCCAATGTGCCCGCCTTGGCTTACCGGTTTTTGAGTATGAACCCCGTCGTGTTAAGTTAGCGGTGACGGGGATCGGGTGTGCCCAGAAAGACCAGGTTCAGAAGATGGTCAAGACCTTGCTTCATCTTACGGAAGAACCTCAAAACGATGCCGCCGATGCGCTCGCGTTGGCCATTACACATCTACACACCCGCACGGCCATCACAGCCCTTTCCTCCACACCGATTTAAGGCGTCGCACGTTCACCGAGAGCTTTCTTGCTCCCTGTGGCCGGAACAGAAGGTCCTTTCGTCTCCTCACCACTGATTGAATCTCGCTGATCTGTTGCGGGGTCCTCTGCCCAATTCCCCTACCCGAGAGGCACGCGAAATGTTAGAGACGTCCCCTGACTAGGCGCGCTCACAATCTGCAACGTCCCGTCAGCCTCGCGCATACGTCGCGCCATATTAATCAATCCGTCATGGCCAACGCTAGGCTTCACTTCTGGCTCAAAACCCACGCCGTCATCCGTCACGCACACTTCCAAAATTTCGCCATCGAGACGCATCGCGATACTCACCTGCTTAGCCGCAGCATGCTTCAGCACATTCCCCACAGCCTCCCGCACAGCGAGTAAAAGATGATGCCGAGTTTTGGAGGCAATCATGCGTTCCACCAAGCCGACTGGTCGCGTAAAATGGAATCGCAATCCCGAACTTCCCAAAAAGTACTCGGTATACTGCTCGAAATAACTCAGGAACGGCTCCCATCCGTCATTCGCAGGATTGACGGCCCAAACCGTTTCATCTACATTCCGGGCTAATTCGTTTGCCACTTCATAAATCTGGTCCAAGCGCTTGTGAACATCGCCTTTCTCTACATCGGTATGGGCCAATTCGCTGAGTGTCGCCACCACCGAAAGTCCATTGCCTAAATCGTCGTGGATATCACGCGAGATACGCGCCCGTTCCAAGGCGAGGGCTTCTTCACGTTTTAGAATCGCCATTTGCAACTGATATCGGTGCCAGAGAATCCAACGGGCAATCAGAAAAACCACAGCGGCCAAAACCAACGCCAAGAGTAGATAAAACCAGAGCGTCTGCCAGAAAAATGCCTTTACTTCAAACGCTAACGCAGTACCTTCGAGATTCCAGATGCCACCGGCCTCAGCAATCACCTTGAGTGTGTAGTTGCCGGGGGGCAACCACTCAAACGCAGCCTGCTGCTCCGCTTGAACCGGTGACCACCCCGAGTGTAACCCCTCGACGCGATAACGAAATCGTACTGAATCCGCGGTGCCTGGTGACAAAGCGGCAAACGTAAAAACGACATTGCGCGCGCCGGGCGCAAAAACCGCGACCTCCGGCATGTGGCTACGGTTGTCCAACACCGGGCGTCCATTGACCAAAACCTGTTCAATCACAACCGTTGGCGGCAACCCAGAAAAAGCAACCCGTTCGGGATCCACTACGGCTACACCGTTTTCAAGCGGAAACCAGATCCGTCCGGAAACAGTCCCCCCTTGTACGCCGACACCTCCCATTCCGCGTTCGCCCGGCAACCCATCCGAAAGTCCCAGGTGCAACATACGAATGGCAAACACCGCATCACGCGATTCATCAACAAGCAATCGCATCAAATCATCACGATACACACAAAGTAAACCGCGTGTGGTACCCAACCAGAGCCGTCCGAGCGTATCTTCAGCGATCTGCACCACAGCATCGTCAAAAACGCCCATCCGACGTCCCGTTGACACCACACGATCATCCATGATCCCATATAACCCGGTTGTTGTCCCAACCCAGAGAACCCCAGCCGTATCACGATGCATCACCCGTGGATAGCCTTGGAGCCCAGCCTCTGCTCCAATCACATGCACACTTCCGTCTGTCTGAATGCAGACAACGCCCAACCGTTCACTACAAATCCAAAGCGGCCCATCGGCATCACGAAATAGAGCCGAGACAGGTTCGGCAAAGCGTACACCAAAAATTGTGACCGCCTCCAATTCACCCGTTGCCGCAATGCGCATCAACCCCTGTGGCGTACCCACCAAAACCCCCAACTCAGGATCTTCCATCAACGTGGTCACCGTATGCACAACCGGCATGTTGTAATCGCGCTGTTGCACCAGCACCAGCGCCCCCTTCTGATACAGAAAGAGCCCTCCTCCAAACGTACCTAGCCATACACGTCCCTGAGAATCTTGTAGCAATGCACTCACCGGCACATCAGTATCCAAATAGACGGTCTGTAGCAGACGTCCCTCATCCGCGGTTAACCGCACCGCACGCCCCTTGAAGCCCACCCAAACACCGCTCTCGGGTGTTCGCCACAAACTATACGCTGCGCCAGCCGTTGCCATGCCCTCAGCATGCAGCGTGGCCACAATCTTTTTACGAATGCGCAACAACCCACCATCACAGGCCGCCCACAAGGTTCCCTGACGATCTTCAATGAGGGTGTTAACTGATAGACTCCCCGGCGTATCCTGCTCGGCAATACGTTGCCATCCTTTATCTCGCCAACAAAAGAGTCCCGTGGGATTG
>CAZSUM010000055.1:0-12006 GCA_964610015.1 uncultured Lentisphaeraceae bacterium | reverse complement strand
TCCTTTGACCGGCGTGAAATAAAGCGCTGCCAGAACCCCTGCGACCTCGTGTTTTGAGGAGCCTTTTCTGTCGTACGCACCCGCTGTGACACATATGAGGGAGACTGGTATGCTGAACTATCAAGTGTCGAAGAAGCTTTGTATGTTCGGGTCCTGAACTTAACATCCTCTTCGCCAACTGCGGAACACAGCCAGAGAAAGCAGAGCGTTATCCAGATTTTAAAATAGCCGTGACAACTCATGGTTCAGATTTTAAAGGGTTTGAGCGAGTGTGAGAGCAACACTCGTTCACGGGGTTTTTAAGATTCTCAAGCGTCTGGTGAATCATGGTCGACAACGCCTTGTAGTCAGCGTTCTGACTCACCGTTAGTCGTAGGATGGCAGCTTCTAATTGCGCATAAAGCAGTTCCGTGGCCAACGACGCATCAACGCAACGTAGTTCACCCGTGCGGATCCCTTCAATGACCAATCGATGCAAAATACGGCGTAGACCAATGGTATGACGCGCAATGGTGCGCTCCATGTTGTGCCCTACACGTTGGACAGCTAACACATAATCCAGAATGACCGTCAAAATAACCCGCTGTTCAAAAAGTAGCGTCAAAACCGCATGCATGATACGATCAAGCCGTTCAACCGCATGGGTTTGTGACGAAAGAATTTCATCAAATCGACCGATCAGCAAATAGGAAACTTCCCAGATGGCGGTATTGAAGATTTCACGCTTATTACGAAAATATTTGTAGAGTGTTGTTCTTGCGATCCCGCAATTATCCGCAATCTTTTGATAGGTAACGCCATCATAACCCTGCTCGGAAAAGAGCTGGATTGCCTTCGCTATAATACTGCGCTTGCGTGCTTCGTGATCAATGACGATACCCATGCCAACCTCAGTTAACACCACATGACCCCACTCATGACAGGGCAAAGGGTTTAATTACAATTTTTAATTGTTGCCGAAACAGCAGGAGTCGTCAAGCACTGGCATGATAAAATTGCCTTACAATTGCGGATGATCCTAAAATAGTATGGTAAAAAACTTCCTTTCAATGGATCTTGGCTTGCAGTCTGTGATCGTTTTTGATTAACTATGATCGTTTTCGATCGGAAGTGAGCATACATGAACGATACGGTCTCCAGAGAGCTGGCTGAAGCCAGATGGCGAAAATTACGCGGACTTCTGCGTGCCCGTGGCATTTTGCGGGTAGAAGAGTTGGCAGCCGAACTTGATGTTTCGGCTGCGACCATTCGTCGTGATCTGGCAGCTCTGGAAACTGCGGGGGAGTTGCGTCGAATCCATGGGGGTGCCATTGCACCAGATGAACGCGAAGAAGAGCCTCTTTTTGATGACAAGACTGCCATGGCCGTTGCCGAAAAGGCACGAATTGCCGAAGCAGCCTTTGCGCTCATTCGACCACGCGACATCATCTATTTGGATGGGGGTAGCACGATTTTGGCGCTCGCGCGCCTGCTGACCTCTCATACGAAACTGACGGTTGTGACCAATTCCTTACGTGTCGCTCAGGTTTTCAGTAATGGCGGACCTCGTATGATCCTGACTGGCGGTGAACATCGGTTATTGAGTCAAACCTTTGTTGGGCCTTTAACTCGTGCCGTGTTGGATCTCATGCATCTAGATATCGCCTTTATGGGAACCATCGGTATCTCAGCAGAGACGGGGATGACCACCACTGATCCGGCTGAAGCCTACACCAAGGAGCAAGCGATGTCTCGTGCAGCACGACGTGTGCTTCTGGCAGACAGTTCGAAGTTCAACAAAACAAGTTTTGTTCGCTTCGGATTGATCACTGCTCTCACTTCCGTGATTTCAGACAAACAGATGCCGCCTGCGCAACGTAAAGCGTTTCAGCGCAATGGCGTCGAAACAATTCTCGTGTGACACACCACAACAGGACAAAGAACACCATGGCAACGAATAACTACCTCAGCACATTAAAACCGCGTTTCAAACCCACCACCTATCAGTTAGGCAAGATCCCTGCCTACCAATTTAAAGGTAGCCTCAAGGATGAGTTGGATGCAGGACATCTGACGACAGCGCAGACCGTTGATATCCTTGAAGATATGTTGATGATCCGCGAATTTGAAGAGATGATCGTCAAACTACGTACTGGCGCGTATGAATCCTGCAAAGGCTATCAGTATCGTGGCCCCACACACGTTTCGATTGGCCAGGAGGCAACAGCTGTTGGGTGCTGCTCCGCCATGGCGTATGATGATTACATTACCTCCACCCATCGTGGACATGGAGACTCACTGGCTAAAGGATGTGCTGCGATTCGTGGCATGAGTGTCGCGGAACTGAAAGCACGCCTCCCTGAAACCACTGCAACCAAAAGCAAAGATCTGTTGGAAGCTGCACTGGAAGACCACCTCTACCGAGCCATCGCAGAGCTCTTCGGAAAAGAGGACGGATATTGCAAAGGGCGTGGGGGTGGCATGCACATCGCCGACTTTAAGGCTGGCCATCTGGGAGCCAATGCGATTGTCGGCGGCGGCGTACCCATTGCAACGGGTTCGGCCATTAGTTCACGGTATTTCGAAACAGGCAAAGTGACCTGCTGCTTCGCTGGTGATGGCGCCTACGCCAATGGCGTCGTGTTGGAGGCGCTTAACTGGGCTGCCATGGGGCAGTTTACTGATCCAACCTACACGGCCCACCCCTTTGGGCTACCGATTGTCTACGCCATCATCAACAACCACTATGGCTTCACAGGGCGCATTGATGGCGAAGTTGCGGGTGTCAGTACAGTCGCTCGGCGTGCCGCTGGCTTTGCCGACAACAACATGCACGCAGAAGTTGTCAATGGAATGGACATCATTGCATGTATGGAAGCCATGCGACGGGCTGCGGACCTTTGTCGCAAAGGCGAAGGCCCCGTCATGCTTGAGTTTGATACCTACCGCAACTATGGACATTCACTTGGCGATCCACGTTTTGAATACCGGACAAAAGATGAAGAGGCTGAGTGGAAAGCCCTCGACCCCATTGCCAATCTGGAGCGCCAGATGCTTGATACCAAGTGCATCACACCGAAGAAACTGGAGGCCCTTAAAGCTAAAGTCGCAGATCGTAACGCGCGAATGGCAGCCAAGGCGGCTTGGTCGCAAGATCCTGATCCAGCCGACGTGATCAAGTACATGTATACTGATACGCGCGTTGAAACCGTTCCTGAAGCCTTTGCCACAGTAAAACCGATCGGCGAGCTTCCGGTCATCAAACGCACGGAGGATGATCAACTCTCCTACAAAGACGCCATTAAAGAAGCCATGATCGAAGAGATGCTCCGTGACAGCCGCGTGGTTCAATGGGGCGAAGACATCGCTGAGTACGGAGGTGCGTTCAAGGTGACCAAAGGCTTGATTGACGCCTTTAGTCGCGAACGCGTCTTTAACTCTCCGATCTCTGAAGCCTGTATCTGCGGCACCGCCGTTGGGGCAGCCATGACCGGTCTGCGCCCTGTTGTTGAGCTGATGTACATGGATTTCGGGCTAATGGCTTCAGATCAGATTTCAAATCAAGCCGCCAAATGGCATTACATGTCAGGCGCCAACATTGAAGTTCCGCTGGTCTATCGTGCATCAGTCGGCGGCGGCAAAGGGTATGGTGGCCAACACTCCCAAACCCTTGAATCAATGTTTGCCCATATCCCCGGCCTCTATGTCGTTTATCCCGCCACACCGTACGATGCCAAAGGCATGCTCAAGAGTGCGATCCGAGACAACAACCCGATTCTCTTTGTGGAATCACAGATTATGTACAACTACAAAGGGGTTGTTCCCCGCGAAGAGTACCTGATTCCCCTTGGCAAGGCAGATATCAAGCGGGCTGGCGACCAAGTCACAATCGTCACTTGGGGGCCCATGCTCTATGAAGCACTCAAAGCCGCTGATCAACTTGCCGCCGAAGGAATTTCTGCCGAGGTTGTGGACATTCGCTCGCTGGTACCTCTCGACATGGAGACGATTCTCACATCGGTCCGTAAAACGGGACGCTGTGTCGTGGCCAGTCACTGCGTAGGAATTGGCAGCTTCACGGGCGAGATCGCCTCACGAATCATGGCTGAAGCCTTTGATTCACTGGATGCGCCAGTGTTGCGTGTAGGAGCCAAAGATGGCATTGCGCCACAAGCCTACTCACTGGAGGATGCCTTCCTCCCACATGACCGCGATATCGTTGCCGCAACGAAACAGTTGCTCTAAGATCAACTCTGACTAGAGAATCTTTTCTTACAGGCAAGAGGGCCAATCGGCTCTCTTGCCTGTTTTACAGCCCAAACACATCCCGCCACGATATCGCGTTTTCATCCGTCAGGGTCAGAGCAAGATTGCGTTCCCCGTCAAACCGAAACCGTGTCCACCAAATCGCAGTAAGCGAAGAAGCCGGACCGCTCGCATCCAAATCGCGAATCTTCTGCATAGCACAGAGCAAATACTCACCCGGCGGCATGCAAAAATGGTAGGTGCTGCCCGTCGTGATCGCCTGTGAACGAATGGTGAAAGCTCTATTAAACAGGGGCTCCAAAAAGGTTGCAGCGCTACGATCCGCACTACTCAGCGCATGTTGTTTGTCACGCGAAGAATGCTTCACTACGGGTGTAAAGGTATTCCCCGTTATCCCTGAATGGATACGCGGCACCCCCATTAATTCAACATCTGCCGTATCGTAAGCGACCCGATTGGCCAGCGCGGCATATTTCTCACGTACCCCATACAGCGCCTTAACCAAATCAACTGTGTAAGGGGCAATTCCAATTTTTGGCTGTTGGCCCACCTGGTGTGGATGTTGTATCGTAATCTGCAACTCAGGTACAATTCGGACCAACGTAAGTGCTGCCTGGCCAAGATGAAAAACTGTCCGGTCGGCAGTGGGAAAAGGCCCGTATACTTGGTTGGTCTCTGTCGGTGACCGTAAACTGAACGCCGTTCCGTCTGCGGATACGTGTAACGTATAAGGTGCCTGTGGATGTCCTACCAAAGTCCCCTCCACAAGGTCGTAAGGACCATAGCGACCACTGGTACCGAACAGGAGTGTGAATTGAGAGGGTGACTCACGCATTCTTAATTCTGGCATGGAGAGATCGGCTCCCAGTTCAATAGGCGCCGGTGCCAATACCACACGATCCGCATCGCTGATGTTGAGCCCCCCCTGCCCGATGCTAACCGACTGTTGTGCCCCTACTTGCATCACACCGACGCAGATAAAAGTCAGCACCCATCGCACCAACACCTGTCTGTCCGTCTTTGTCTTCACTATCAGATCTCTCCGTTCAAAAGATTGTTCGCTCTTTTCACAAGCTCAGACCGCTTGCAAATTGATCACAAGGTCTAGGCACGTTACCCATCCTCCCCGCTATTGTGAAATTCAGCCAGCACATACCCCCCCGTCGCATTGGCGGCTGTTACCACCTGAGGAATGTCATTAACGACATCAATGGATTGTGCGTGCATGTGTCCTGCGAACAGACCCAACAACTGATGTGTACTAAAGACTTCCCGATGAAAAGCCTGTGTCACATCCGTATGTCCCTTCTCTGGCCAACGGGGGCGACGCTCAATCTGCCAGTTCCGGTCAGAGACTGCACCCCACTGCGGATGACCGCACCCAAATCCAATGGGCCTACCTGGCACATAAAGCGGAATGTGTGTCATTAAAACCAAAGGCACCTTGTCTGCAACCTGTAGCCGGAAGAAATCGAGTTGCTCAGGCGTAATCTCATAAGTCGAATTGTCAATGACTACAAAACGAACGCCATAGATCTCACGCATCGCCATGAGCGGCATTGCCCCTTGGTAGAGCGGCATAAGTCGCTTGCGAGTCCACTCCGCACGCAGTGCGCAAGAAGACCCCGGCAATCCCTCATAGTGCCAATCATGATTACCAGCAATATAGAGCCAGGCGAGACCTGAAGCTTTCAATTGATCCAAAACCCATGCGATTGCCGCTTCTGAAGGAAAGCTAAAGATATCGCCGACGAGAGCTATCAAATCCACCTGTGCTTCACGTGCCTGATACAAGCTCTCCTGAAACTGGTCCTTAGGGGTGGTCCATGCCCCTGTTACAGCTTGACGCGTTCGTTGATAAGCCTCCGCCATCCGCTTACTGTATACTCGAAATGGCTCCCCTCGTTCATCATCCAGTCCCAAATGTGTATCGCCAACAACCATGATCTTCAACGGTTTTTTAATTTCCGAGGAATAAAAGCGGACAACCTGCTTATCCATTGAAAAAGTTTTGCGTAGCGGTTTATCAACAATAGCGCTTGTGTGCGACGATGTCGTCAGGCTTGCCAAAGGGAATCCCATCGCCCCCAGCATGCTTGTTCCAAGAAGTTCCCTGCGCGTCATGTCCACTCGACCTTGCATTTGATCTCCATACTGAAATACATCACATTTTAAACAACTTAGTATGTATTGTCGCACAGGACTAAGATCGGCTCAAGCCTCTTTGATCATTCCCTGCTGCCCTCCATTCGTGATCTCTGCGTTGAAGAAATGCACGATCCTTGCCGCCTCGTCAAACTAGTTTCATCGACTTTGTTCATTCAGGTGAGCCCCCTCAAGAACGTCATGGTTTTTTTCAAAAACGAGTGCTTGCATCTTGAACGCATTTCAGCCATGATAACCACCGCTTTTTATCACTTAAAGGAAAGAGTTGGAGGAATATTCATGGGCACAGGCCGTACATTAAACAAGGCTCCCCGCACACGCCCCATCAAAAGTCAGGCTGAGAAACGCCGTCGTCTGAAGGTACAGCGTGCTCGGTTGCTGAAGTTGGGCATGGAAGCTGCCGTGGTCGCTAAGATGCAGCCCGAGGATGTCCGCAAGCAGGTACAGCACCCGGCCAAAGTGAAGAAGGCCTTGGTCGCTAAAGCTGCAAAGGCATCAGGAACACCGGTAAAGAAGGTTGCCCCTAAAGCAAAGAAGGCGCCTGCTGCTGAAACACCAACAAAAGCTCCGGTTGCCAAGAAACCAGCGATTAAGAAGTCGGCTGTCAAAAAGCCTGCTGCTAAAAAACCAGCTGTCAAAAAACCAGCTGTCAAAAAACCAGCTGTCAAAAAACCAGCTGCTAAAAAAGCTGAGTAACGTTGTAACCTCTGTAAAGATGTCACGCGCTTTCCGATTGTGTCGGAAGCGCGTTTTTCATTTGCCAGAGACCAAATGATACAACTCTGCTAGACGAGTTTGCATCGTCTCAATCGTATACCCAGCGAGTTTGAGCCGCGCCTGTTCAGCCATCTGTTCCCGTTGTTGAGAATCTCGTAACAGCCGTAACATTGCATCGCAAAGCGCCTCACTATCCCCTGACTGAACAAGGAGCCCGTTGACCCCGTCTTGCACCAGATCAGTCAATCCGCCAACTGCGCTTGCCACCACTGGCACGCCTGCTTGAAAAGCCTCCAGAGCGACATAGGGAAACCCCTCCCATCGCGAAGGAATCACAACTAGGTCCATCTGACGCATACGAGCCACCGCGTCATCCAATGCGTAAGCCCCCGCAAACCGCACAGACTTCTCAAGGTTTAAGTCCGCTACCTGCTGACGCAAACGAGCTTCGTCTGAACCCACTCCGTGAAGAATAAACATAACTTGCGGGACATGTGTCACCACGTCTGCCGCAGCAGTAATGAGCAGGTCTGCTCCCTTTTGACGAGTCAGCCGACCAAAAAAACCAATCTGTAACACACCCTGTTGCCGCACACTCACCGGTACCATTGCAGCACGCTCAATTCCATTTGGCACATAATGAATGGCCGCGGAGGAATAGCCTAATGCATCCGCTTCACGACACTCTTCACGCGATACCGCCACCAGTGCCGCAGTTGCCCGAAGCAAGAGCCGTTCGATCCCCCGATACAGTCGCTGCCGGAAGGACCCACATTGCATGAGAAAAGGGAATGCGTGAGGCGTGTAGATGACCGGAACCCGACATAAAAAACCGCCCACCCGCATCAACCCCCCAGCCTTAGCACTGTGCGCATGAATCACATCTGGGCGTAACGCACGAATACAGGCGATTAACCGAAACAGGCTCAACACATCAGCCAACGGAGCAAGCCCTCTTCGCATCGGAATCTCAACGACTCGGATGCCGCGCGATGCGGCCATTGCAAGATCCTTGCGGAAAGCTGGATCACGATGACACGACACAACAAGGACACAACAAAAAACAGTCGGATCCAGCGCATGCACCAGATCGCGTACATGTCGCCGCGTGCCGCCTTCAGTCGCCTCAAGCACCTGAAAAACCGTGATCACAACTCACTCCCCTTTTGAGCCAATCAGCATACGCCCAGCCCGCGTAGCGGAAAAGCAAAAACGCACTGCTCACTTTTGCTCGTTTCTTTTTGTTTTTGATTGATTTTGCAAATGACAACAGGCACTCCCCCTGCTATAATATGTCTTGCTTTTACTATCAGAACGCGGGCCGATCAACTGTCCGCCAGCAATAATTGATTCTACAACGTTTGGAGATGTTATGGCCCAAGAAGTGATTTTTCCGAAACTCGGTCAAACCATGGAGGAAGGCGCCATTGTCAAGTGGCTTAAGAAGGAGGGTGAACCCATTGTAAAAGGCGACATCCTCTTCGAGATTGAAACTGATAAGGCTAATCTTGAAGTCGAAAGTTTCTTTGAGGGCGTCTTGCTTAAAATTTACGTAAAGGAAGGCATTACGGTTCCGGTTAATACTGTTGTTGGCTATATTGGTGCCGCAGGTGAAAAAGCACCGGCTCAAGCACCGACGCCAGTAGCTCCCCCCTCCGTGGAAGCACAAAAGCCAGTGGCTACGGAACCTGTTAAGCAAGCAACACCGACGCAACCTGCACCGCAAGCGCCCAGCGTTGCCACGCCTCCTGTTTTAACGCCTGCCGCCTCTTCACAGCCACGCCAACCGCAACTCCCCAAACCGAGTCCTGCGCCCGTTGTCGCCAAACGACTGGTCATCTCTCCACGCGCCAAAGCGTTGGCCAAGAGTGCTTGCATTGATGCTTCACGCATCAAAGGAAGTGGCCCCAATGGACGCATTGTTGAAAAGGATGTTGAAACCTATTTGACAACCTCCGGATACCAGGCCTTGCGTATTACACCAGCTGCCAAAACACTCGCTGCTGAAAAAGGCATCGATATTCTCACAGTGCGAGGATCAGGTGATGCCCAGCGCATTATGGTCGAGGACATTGAACGTGCTGTTCGTCGCCAACCCGTCACCCTTTCGCGTATGCGGCAGGTCATTGCGCGTCGGCTGGTCGAGAGCAAACAGACCATCCCTCATTTTTATGTCACGGTTAAAGCCGACATCACCGATCTGATGCGTTTCCGTGCTGATCTCAAAGCCAAAGGCCTCACCTACAGTGTCAATGACTTTGTGCTGGAAGCGGTTATTCTTGCGTTGGAAGAGTTTCCGGTTGTCAACTCCGTCACCGATGGCACGACCATCTCTTGGCGTGGTGATGTAGACCTTGGCATGGCGGTCAGTGTGGACAATGGATTGCTCGTGCCTGTTATTCGAGCAGCCCAAACCCTGACGCTTAAAGAGCTCAATGCGCAAGCTAAGGTTCTTGCCGAAAAAGCCCGCAGTGGCAAACTCACACCGGATGAAATGGTCGGAAGTTCCTTTACGGTTTCCAACATGGGTATGATGAACGTGGATCAGTTCATGGCCATTATCAACCCAGGTGAGGCTGGCATTCTGGCGGTTTCCACTGGACGCCAAACCCCTGCGGTGGTCAATGGTGAAATTAAAGTGCGGACGTTGATGGCCATGACTCTCTCGGTCGATCATCGTATTGTCGACGGTTCAGTTGGCGCGCAATTTGCAAACGCCATCCGCACCAAACTTGAAAACATCGAACTCTGGAAAACGCTGGTGTGAGTGCGGTGCTGAGCTTTACGCATCACCCGAACCTGTTTAGTCCTTTTAGACTGTGAACCTCTAACCAAGACTTGAACTATGTACGACTTTGACGTCATTGTAATCGGGGCTGGCCCCGGCGGATATCCTGCCGCCATCCGTGCAGCGCAACTTGGCAAGAAAACTGCCATTATTGAAAAAGAAGCCTTTGGCGGAACGTGCCTCAATTGGGGATGTATCCCCACCAAGACACTCATTGCCTCAGCCGAACGCTATCACCAAGCTAGCCATGCCGAGATGTTTGGCGTCAAAGCTAAAAACATTTCGTTCGATTATGCCCTTATGTTTGCGCGTAAAGAGGAGATCGTTGCAAAATTAAGCGGGGGCGTTAAATTTCTGCTCAAGTCCAACGGGGTGACGCTGATTGACGGCCTTGCGCGTTTTGAAGGACCTAATCGTCTTTCAATCGTACAACCTGATGGAACCACGCGCTGGCTCAGCGCCGCATCGATTATCATCGCTGCGGGAAGTGATTCAGCGATGCCTGGATTTCTACCAAAAGACAAACGGATTGTGGATAGCCGCGCATTTCTCAACCTCAAAGCCCTACCAGAACGGTTAGTGATTCTCGGCGGCGGTGTAATCGGTTGTGAATTCGCCTGTATGGCCGCAGCACTTGGCACACGCGTAACCATTGTTGAGATGCTCGAAGATATCGTCATGGTGTTAGACCGCGACGTGCGCCGTGTACTGCGTAAACATATGGAAGCACTCGGAATCACGCTTCTGACGGGTGCACCGCTCATGGATATCAAGACTGACGCAGATAACGTCTCTGGCACCTACAAGGATCAGCGCGTATCGGGTGACCTCCTGCTCGTAGCGGTAGGCCGGACACCCAATACAGCTGCACTGGATCTCGCCCGCGCCGGCGTGCAAGTCGACGCGAGGGGAACCATCCCCACGGATGCTTGTGGACGAACTAATATTGCCAGTATTTTTGCAATCGGCGATCTCGTAACTGGCTCTATCCAACTCGCCCATGCTGCAACCCAACAGGGTGTGGCGGCTGCCGAAGCTGCGGCAGGACTTAAGTCAAAGGTAGAAAAAGTCTGCCCCTCCTGCATCTTCACCTCACCAGAAATCGGCATCGTCGGCCTCACAGAAGCCAAAGCGCAAGAACAAAAAATAGCGGTCAAAATCGCAACCTTCCCTTTTTCCACGTTGGGAAAAGCAATGGCGGTAGGCGAAACGGATGGGTTCGTGAAATGGGTCTGCAACCCAATCACCGGCCAGATCCTTGGGGCACAGGTCATCGGTTGCCACGCCACGGATCTGATCTCTGAAGCGGCGATCGCAATCCGCAACGAATTGACCATCAATGAAGTTGGCAATACGATTCACTGTCACCCGACTCTGTCGGAGGCGTGGATGGAAGCGGCACACGCATTCCACGGTGAATGCATTCACTTGCCCAAGCGGTAAGAGAGCGTCGGGAAGACCCAACGTTCAACGCTCAAGTGACTCGCAATCAACCCGCAGGTTAGTGAGGGACTACTCCCTCACAAAAAACTGGCTTTAGGCCAATGCCTAATTGGTGTATACTTGCAACTTACTTGCGTTACAGATACGAGGAGGACACCATGGACAGGGTCAAGCATCATCCCGATGAGAAGCCGGCCATCTCGTTTACCGATCAACAAAACAGTATTGTCGCTGCTGGGCTGACAGTCCTATGTGCAACTTTAATTACTGCGTTTGTGGCTGTTTTGCTCTGGGGCATCTTTCTCCTGCTCTCATCGATTTCCGTTGTGCTCACACCGCTCCTTGTAGCTCTAATCCTAACGTTACTTTTTAAGCCCTACTATCAATGGCTCCATTCGAAGCTATGGACCTCTCATCTATTGGCTATTCCCACGCTCTTTCTCTCTATCCTGATCCCTGTGAGTCTGTTGTTTTTCTTTTTTGGGTCCTTGCTGGTCAACCAACTCATGGCGCTTTATGACTATTTACCTGAACTCGCACAACGCATCTCGGATGCCTTGACACAGGCCAACCCAACACTTGACGCCTTTATCACAAAATTCGGTCTTGAAGAGAAAATGCCCCTTCTGAATGACCCTGAATCATTT
>CAZSUM010000054.1:0-12245 GCA_964610015.1 uncultured Lentisphaeraceae bacterium | reverse complement strand
GCGGCAAAAAGCATGGCAAATACGGTCGGCACCAACACCATCGCGGTCCCCAGATCCGGCTGCATCAAAATCAACCCCGCAGGTATCCCGACCAAAACCAGCGTCATGAAAAACACACCTGGACCACGCTTTGCATCCGGATTACCGAAAAGCCAAGCCAACAAGAGGATAATCGCGAGTTTGGCTGGCTCGGAAGGTTGAATACCAAAAAGCCAACGTCGACCCCCCATGTTTTCCTCACCAATGAACGGCACAAGGATCAGCAAGGTCATACAGACACCATAGAACAGCCAACGCCAGCGCATAATCGAATCGAAAGGACACCACGCCAGCCCACAGTAAAGCACCAACCCTGCCATGCCCATTTCAGCATGCCGCATGTAAAGCATCCGCAAAGAAGGGTCTTCCCGAATTGAGCACGCGCTATAAACAAAGGCTACTCCCAACACAATCAAAGCCACCATCGTGGTAAACAAGAAGGGATTCATGCGTTGCACGCGTTCTATCATGCGTTTTAGCATTCTAATCTACCTCATTTCATGCGCATTCACTTGTGGCACGATCGTGTCAGTCGTTTGTTCTATTAAAGGCGCTTCACCAAATTTAGCCACCAACACATCATGCACCAAAGGTGCCACCGTCAAGCCACCAGACTCGCCATCTTCAACCAAGATGGCAATCGCGATGGTCGGCTCATCGAAAGGCGCAAAAGCCGTTACCCACGTGTTTTTGCGACGTACGCCCCCAATATCCAACTCCGCTGTTCCGGTTTTGGCGGCGACCTCAAGACCACGCACTTGCACGCGCCGACCGGTGCCTAATCGTGCGACATCGTGCATCCCATCGCGCACCAAACGCACAGCTTCAGGGGCCCAGTTCATCTGACGCACCACCTCAGGTGCACGACGTGCCAAATGCGGGCGATAACGCGTTCCCCTATTCGCAAAGACTGACGTTAACATCGCCATCTGCAACGGCGTTGTAATCAACAACCCTTGACCAATCGCGATTTGACAGGTATCCCCAGGACGCCAGCGATCTTTTAGATTATGCATCTTCCACTCAGCCGTTGGCAACAAGCCCGAGATTTCCGTGGGTAGGTCGATTCCTGTTGGTTGACCCAACCCGAGTTTTTCAGCTTCGGTATAGATGGCATCATAGCCGATTGTGTGCCCAAGATTGCAAAAATAGCTGTTACAGGACTGTTCAATCGCCTTACGTAAATCAATGGTTCCATGTCCATAGGTATTCCAGCACCGTAATCGCATGGTCCCTAGCTCATACACGCCATTGCAGGTGTAGGCGGTCAATGGATCAAGGTGCTTGCCGTGCAAAGCCGCAATGGCAGTCACGGGTTTAAAGGTGCTGCCCGGCGCATATCCGCCCTGCACCGCACGATTGAAAAGGGGCAAAGCCTTGTCAGAGTTCAAGCGACGCCAGAGTCCAGATGAAATGTAAGGAGCAAAAGAGTTGGCATCATAGGCAGGTGCGCTAGCCAGCGCTAAAACCTCCCCGTTACGCGGATCAACCACCACGCCTGCTCCTCGCAGACCATGCAACGCCTGCTCAAGCGCACGCTGAAGGGTCACATCCAGTGTCAGGTAAAGGTCTTCCCCATTAACAGCGGGGGTTCCTTCGTAAACCGCGTGTTTATACCCGCGGGCATCCACTCGAATGAGCTGACCTCCAGAGCGACCATTGAGTACGTCATTGTAATAGCGCTCCACCCCATTTGCGCCAAACATCTCAGGCAGGAAAAAATGAACCCGTTCACCGGGTAGCGGCAGAGGCTTATCACGTTTAACATATCCGAGCACGTGGACTGCCAAAGCCCCTTGCGGATAAGCTCGCTCAGGTTGCACATAGATATCCACGCCTGCAAATGTTTCTGTGGTTTCAGCCCACCGGGCCAAGGTCTCTTGCCCTACATCACGCCATGCCAATAAAGGCATATACCGACTCTGCATAACATGGTTGGTCACGGACGTGTACGAGATCTCACGTGGAATACCCAGCACCTTGGCTAAACGGTCAATATCCGCGTTGACAGCATCAATGGTCCGACTCCACGGGCCGCGTTTACGCAGTTCCTCAACATAATAAGCAATACAGTAGCTCGCACGGTTATCCGCCAGACACATGCCATTGCGATCAAAAATCCGCCCGCGTAATCCTGGTATCTGGACACGTCGCACACTCTGCCGCAACTGGTCACGGGAAAACTCGGAAAACTGCACCACCTGAACGCGGTGCAGCCCTGTGACGAGAAGTGTGATTCCCGCCAGAAAAAATAGCCCTAACAGGCCTAAACGCCAATTATCGGTTAATCTCTGGCCACAAGATTCCATGATTCGCTTTCGCCGGCATCACATTGCCGGAGAGACGGTCTGTCAGACCGCATATCGTAAATCCTACAAATCCAGCCACGAGTCCAGCTGGCGCGGAAAATCCCGCAGCGACAAAAATATCCTGCCAGCTACTTGGACCGGAGCTCCCTAACCAAGCATAGGTCCATAGCGTCTGAACAACCGAAACGCCCGCTACTAAAAACGTTCCTTGAAAGAGCGTAGCAGTCAAAAAGAACCGTTGCATCAAACGCAATAAGCCATACAACAACAAAAAGAAACTAATTGTGCTGAATAGCGGCAACCCGCCCAACAGCTCAATCAAGACCCCCGCCCACACCAGCGTTGCCAAGCCAACCGCCACAGGTTTTGTCATGGCATGATAACAGGCCACGGCCGTCAGAAAGCCAAACTTCACGGGGAACATCGCTGTTGGAGAAATCATATCCTGCAACAGAGCTGACACAAAAAGGGTAAACAATACCACGGGGAGGTTCATATCAAGGTGCATTTTGCCCCCCTCGTGACAGGATAAAAACCTCCTCCAAAGAGGGCAGATCAACAGCTGGCATGACGTCCGCCTCGCGTGACAACTCATTGGGTTCAATTCGGCTTTCAAGCAAATACCCAACGGTCAGCCCTTTTGGAAAGGTCTGGCCCAACCCAGAGGTCACCACACGGGTACGTGGGGCTGGCTCAAACTCGCGCACCAAATAACGCAACCGTAAAGGATCGACCACATACAGGAGCGTCAGTTTAGCATCAGCCGTCGGAGAAGCCCCACCGCCATACAGAATGCCGCGAACGGCACCGATACCCTCCCCAGAGGTCTCCAGCTCACAGGCCACACGACTGTTGGGGTCACTCACCAGCATCACGTCGCTGGTATGTGGCGAGACGTCGATGATGCGACCCACAATCCCGTCAGGCACCACCACCGGATCTCCAATGCGCACCCCGTGACGTAGACCCTTACCTAAACGGAATTGTTGCCAAACAGCGGATGTACCGCCACGCGAGATAATCGGCGCAGCCACCCAACGACAGGGTGTCTGCGGAGAAAAGGCCAGCAACTCGCGCAATCGCGCCACCTCTGACTCTAGGGTTTCGGCATCAGCAGCCACCAAACGCAGACGCGCCACATCACGCGTCAGCATCGCATTACGCGAAGCCAGCCGAGCACGGGTGAGAACAGCGACCGCACGCACCCCAATGGTGCGATTAAACCAGACACGGGCTTTCTCATAGGGATAGAGCGCTTCACGCGCAAAAGAATGCATACCCGCACGCCAGAAAACCAGCATTGCGAGTGTCAGTAGTATAAACCATACCCAAAATTTTGTTTGCTTCACCTGGTCACTCCCCCGTTTTACAGGGCAGGCAGAGACCAGAAAGCAGCCCTAAAAAAGATCACCGGCCCATTTTCGATCTGGCCAGAAAATTCAGCTCATTCAACACCACGCCTGTACCCTCAGCAACCGCGCTCAACGGATCATCAGCCAGCGTCACGGGCAGGCCTGTCTGTGATGCAATCAACTTATCAAGCCCCCGTAACATGGAACCACCACCAGCCAGAACCAGTCCACGATCCACGAGATCCGCCGACAACTCCGGCGGACATTTTTCAAGTGTGATCCGTACCGCATCGACAATGGCGGAAACCGGCTCCTGTAATGCATCACGAATCTCTTCCGAGGTAACAGTCAAGGTTTTGGGAAGTCCGGCCACGAGATCGCGCCCCTTTACTTCCAATGTGCTCTCCTCACCCAAAGGATAAGCCGAACCAATCGTAATTTTGATCTCTTCTGCGGTCCGCTCTCCAATCATCAGATTGTAAACTCTCCGCATGTACTGGACAATACACTCGTCCATAGCGTCACCGCCAACGCGGACACTCCGCGCATACACAATACCGGCCAACGAGATCAGCGCGACCTCACATGTACCGCCGCCAATGTCGACGATCATGTTGCCAGCTGGCTCTGAAACCGGTAGCCCAACGCCAATGGCCGCAGCCATCGGCTCCTCAATTAGAAAAACCTCCCGAGCACCCGCATGCCGCGCAGACTCCTGCACCGCACGCTTCTCGACTTCGGTGATATCACTGGGCACAGCCACAATCACTCGCGGTTTCACCAGTTTCGCTACATGTACTTTACGAATAAAGTAGCGAATCATGGCTTCCGTGATATCGAAATCAGCGATCACACCGGATTTCATTGGCCGAATAGCCACAATATTTCCCGGCGTGCGCCCCAACATCCGCTTCGCTTCCTCACCCACAGCAAGGATGCGCTTAGTTCCCTCTTGAATTGCTACCACAGAGGGCTCACGGATCACGATACCGCGATCCTTTACATAAACAAGCGTATTGGCGGTACCGAGATCAATCCCGATATCGCTTGAAAAAAAAGACAACAATTTGCTGAACATCACGCGTTCTTTCCCGTAGGTCAAACGTTCAAACCTGTGCCAAAATTGCGCAGTGTCAGTAGTTTCACTGATAACCTTTGACGGGTCAAGCTCAAAACCACTGATTGCGTCTGTTTTTCATATTGCCGACTCCGTGTTCATGCGCTATCGTTAAGTTTAAGTGACCTAACAACCTCAGGAACAGCTTTACACACATAAGCTATTTCCGAGGATTATTAAGTGAAAAGGAGTTGAGATGGCTAGAAAAGTAACGATCTTCACAGGACAATGGGCAGACCTTCCGCTGAAAAAAGTTTGCGAACTGATGGCGGATTTTGGATATGACGGTCTTGAGCTCTGCACATGGGGGGACCACTTTGATATTGAGAAGGCGGCCCGTAGTAAGAGTTATTGCGACGACAAACGCGAGCTCCTCACAACCTATGGCCTCGACTGTTGGTCAATCTCCAACCATCTCTCAGGCCAACTGGTTTGCGACCCAATCGATGCTCGTCACTATGCCTTTGCACCTGCCAAACTTAAAAATGACCCCAAAGCAGCACGAAAATGGGCCATTGACATGCAGAAAAAAGCGGCTAAGGCGGCACGCAATATGGGGGTGACGGTCGTGAA
This sequence comes from uncultured Lentisphaeraceae bacterium, assembly GCA_964610015.1. Lineage (GTDB taxonomy): Bacteria > Verrucomicrobiota > Kiritimatiellia > RFP12 > UBA1067 > CAZSUM01. Next base: position 6,855 of record CAZSUM010000054.1, on the reverse strand, counting down.
CGGGTTTACCGGTTCCCCGATTTGGCACCTGCTCTACTCCTTCCCCCCCTGTCTGTCAGGACAGATCGCGAATGGCTACAAAGAGTTTGCAAAAACGTGGAAGCCCATCTTAGATGTCTATGCCGATCATGGGATTCGTTTCGCACTGGAAGTGCATCCCACTGAGATTGCGTTTGATATCGCCTCAGCTCAAAGAGCCCTTGAGGCCCTTGATGGTCATCCGGCTTTTGGTTTCAACTACGACCCCTCGCATCTGGGCTATCAAGGCGTCGATTACGTCAAGTTTATCCGGACCTTCTCTGATCGGATCTTCCATGTCCATATGAAGGACGCATGGTGGGGCCACGGTGATGGTTCGGTCGGCGTATTTGGCGGACACACTGAATTTTCAGACCCACGACGGTTCTGGGATTTTCGCTCTCTAGGCCACGGCGATATCAACTTCGAAGAGATCATCGTGGCACTTAACGACATCGGCTACCAAGGCCCCCTCTCTGTTGAATGGGAGGATTCACGCATGGATCGCTGTCATGGTGCCCAAGAAGCTTGCGACTTTGTCAAAGGGGTCGACTTCCCTCCGAGTGCCATCTCGTTCGACGCCCAGTTCGATCGCTAACCCTGAACTTATATCAGCGGCAACGAGCCGATGCTGTCAAACGGCATCGGCTCGATTTTTTTCCAGCGACAAGCCTCTTCCACGGGACCCTCTTCCTCAGCAAAGAGAGGCTGCCAACGCTTTTGGAAGAGCAGTCCGTTGCGGACCACGGATGCCGCATTGTTCACCGCCGCTGTTCCCTGTGTGGTCACACTCTCAAAGTGATACATCTCAACGCTCGGTTCGTACACGGCTCGATACCCCGCCGCACGTAGTCGATAGACCAAATCGAAATCCTCAAACTGCACGGGATGAAAGGCCTCATCAAATCCACCATGCTGACTCAACAACGCTGCTGGAACCATGAGACAAGCACTGATCAGACACTGCACCTCAGCACGTGTTTCATAGCAGGGGTCATCCCTCAACGCCCCACGACCGCGAAAACAAACATGTCCGCGTTTTGAAATTCCGACCCCCGCGCACTGGATGACATAAGGATGCCAAGGATAAACCAGTTTGGCACCCACCATTCCCACCTGCGATTCACACTCAAAGACACGGCGCAACCCCGAAAGCCACTGTCGCGTCCGCGGCGCCAGATCATTATCCACAAACACGAGCATTTCGCCCGTAGCCGCCGCTATCCCTAAATTTCGGGCCACTGAACAATTATTGCGCCCCGTGTTGTGTAAAACACGAACGGGCACACCACACGATTGCCCCAAAGCCACCAAGTTACTTTCGCACCACGCCGCACTTCCGTCAGAGGACCCATTGTCCACCACAAGCAGCTCCCACGGTTCATCAGCCACGGTATCGGTCAGTAAGGCTGACAAACACCTCTGCGTGCAAGCCAGTTTGTTGTATGAAAGTGTAATAACCGAATACATACGCGCGTTGCCTACTCTTCAACCATCTCACGGGCCAGTGCCACCACTCCGGACACCGAAGGAACCCAGAGTGCTTCCAGATTCTTGGCTGAAGGCACGGGCCAGTCAGGCGATGCAAAACGGCGTATTGGACGCTCCAAATAGTCATAGACCTGCTCAACCAGTTGTGCACAGATCTCTGCTCCAAATCCGCCAGTCTTGGGCCCCTCTTCAATCACAATCACGCGTCCGGTATTCTTGGCAGACTCCGCCAACGTCGTGATATCCAATGGATTCAACGTTCGCAGATCCACCACCTCTGCCTCAATCCCATCACGAGCTAATTCCGCCGCTGCCTGACAAGCAACCTGCGTCATCTGCGACCAAGCAATCAAGGTCACATCGGTTCCCTCACGAACCAACTGGGCAACACCAAAGGGAATGGGGTCGGGCAACGTATCAGCCACCTCAAAACGCTGAGGGTAGAGCAATTTGTGCTCCAGAAACAAAACGGGATTGTTGTCGCGAATCGCACTTTGCAATAACCCCGATGCATCATGCGCATTGGAGGGCGCAACCACCTTAATCCCTGGGATTCCCGTAAAAAGACGCTCAAGCGATTGAGAGTGCGTCGCACCATACCCACGCCCAGCTCCCGGCGGCGTACGAATCACCAGCGGACAGTGCATCCCATAAATCGGATAGAGCTTAGCCGCCATATTGACAAGTTGATCAACCGCCAATGTGATGAAATCCATAAACATGATCTCAATCACTGGACGCTGACCCGCAACCGCGGCACCGATCGCCAGCCCCGTCAGCGCTTGTTCGGAAATCGGGGTATCGCGAATTCGTTCAGCACCAAATAGATCAATCAGCCCGCGTGTCACACCAAAGGAACCGCCATAACATCCAATATCTTCACCCATCAGAAAAACCGATGGATCTCTGCGCAGCTCAGCTTCTAGCGTCTCACGCAACATCTGAGTCAAGGTAATGGTCCGCATGCTTTTCGCCTCCTTTCGCTTACTCAGTCGCAAAGACCGACTCATTCAAAACAGACGAATCAGGCAGAGTCCCCTGCTCACAAAATTGAATCGCTTCGTTAATCCGTGTCTGTGCGCACGCACGTCGCTCACGAATGGTGTCGTCGTTTAATGTGCCTTGCGCGTGCATCTTCTTTTCAAAAAAGAGAATCGGATCACGCTGCCAAGCCTCAGCCTCTTCCTCGCGTGTACGATAAACACGCGGGTCGCCTCGCGAATGACCGGACAATCGATAAGTCTTGCACTCAATCAAAGCAGGTCCAGCACCCGTACGCGCCGCAGCCGCAAACTGTGCCACAGCATCTTGAACCGCAAAAAGATCATTTCCATCCACAGTCACACCTAGCATGCCATACCCTAACGCACGATCTGCAATACAGGGATCTGCCAAACCACGCACGGTTGAAGTCGACATCGCATACCCATTGTTCTCAACCACATAAAGCACGGGTAACTTCCAAAGTGCAGCGATGTTGAGTGCTTCATGAAAGACACCTTGATTGGAGGCACCATCCCCAAAAAAGCAGACAGTTACCCGTCGACTTCCGCGCATCTGCGCATCCAATGCCAATCCTGTAGCAAAGGGGATACTTCCACCTGTGATGCCATTCGCACCATAGAACCCCAGCTCTGGCGCCATCATCATCTGACTTCCCCCGCGTCCGCGAGAGTACCCCTCTGCGCGACCAAACAGTTCCGCCATCGCACGTCGGGGATCAGCGCCTCGCGCCAGAAAATGACCATGCCCACGATGCGTTGTCGTGATTGCGTCACAAGCCTCCAACGCCGCAGCAACCCCCACCGCTACCGCCTCTTGGCCAATACAAGTGTGGGCAGTTCCCATGATCCGTCCTTCGAGAAACAGGCGTTCAATCGCCTCTTCGAAAAAGCGAATCGTCAACATCAGTTCGTACATCGACAGCGTGTCCATCTTCCCCCTACTGGCCCGCTTGCTCAAAGACCTCTGTAAAAAAGTTTAGTCAAAGTCCTTCTCACCCGCATTTTGCGCCAAATTTAATGGCCACCGGACGATAGAGTGTGTCAGGTCCAAACGCGGGTGTGAAAGCACCACTAGCAGCATCATAGGCATAGGAAAAAAGTTCGTTCGAGTTTTCGTGACCCAACAAGACAAATTTCTCCTCTGGCATAAACTCAAAATCACGTGGCGATTGACCCACGAGTTTAGAGATTGCAATCAAGGCCATTTTACCGGTGTCCGGGTCAACATCATACGTCGCCAGACTATCATGACCGCGATTCGAGCCAAAGAGACGACGTCCGTCTGCTGACACCTTGATCGCCGATGCCTTGCTGTAATCAGTGAAGGTTGAGGGGAGCATCGATAGGGTCTGCACATGCACCAAGGCATCCCCCGTATAACGGAATGAGGAGATGGTGTTGTTCAGTTCGTGCAGCAAAAACGCCAGACGCCCGTTCGGATGAAACACAATGTGACGCGGTCCAGCTCCAGCCGCACTGCGGACCGTCATGTTTGTAAGTTCACGTAATCCGTCTTTGCGACCTGGAAAATCATAGATCTTAACCCGATCAATTCCTAAATCGACGACACAGAGATACTTGCCATCCGGCGAGACTTCCGCACAGTGCGCGTGGGCCTTATCCTGTCGCGGTTTATTGGGCCCATCACCCGTATGCTTCAGCGTCACAGGCGCAAGTTCTGCAAGGGCACCATTAGGCGCAAGTTCAAACACGCCCGATACCGCATGGGTGTACTCGGCAAACACCAGTGTTTTCTCTGTTGGTCCAAGTGCCACATAGCAAGGCGGCGTCACCCCCACGGGTTTATGGTTGAGGAATACCAGCGTATCGCCCTTGACCTCAAATGCAGCCACCGCTCCATTCTGTGTCGCGCCACCATATTCAGGAATGCCGAGACTCGCATAAACACGCGTTTTCGCACGATTAACCGCGAGGTAGATCGCATGATTGATCGACCCGATACTATTCAGCCGACGAAAGGCACCCGTGCCGGTATCGCATTCATAAATATGAATGCCCAGTTCTTTCTCGTCGGTATAACACCCGACATATGCCAAAACCTTCATATGACGTCCCCCTCTCGCTATCCCTTTTTGACATGGAATATCCGCTTGGCCTTGCCATCACTGCGGGGCAGTGTTCCTGGCTTGAAAACATCCCCTTTGGGACTAAATCCGAGTCGTTCTTTGAGTTGTTTTTCAACCATAAATCCGGTCACGCCTTCTTCTGCTTCCACATTGACACGAATATCCGTAACCCCATGCGTCTCCTCCAGTATGATCTGATACTCGGGAAGAACACCCGGAATTTCCATCAACGCCTGTTCGACCTGTTTCGGGAAGAAGTTAACGCCCTTGATAATCAGCATGTCATCACAACGCCCCGCAATGCGATCAATTCGCAGGCTGGTACGACCGCACGCACACTTCTCGCGACTCATGATACGTGTTAGATCACGTGTCCGATAACGGATAACAGGAATGGCCTCACGGGTGAGCGAGGTAAAGACCACTTCGCCAACAACCCCATCAGGAACCGCTTTACCCGTCTCCGGATCGACAATCTCAGTTAGATACTGATCCTCCCAAACATGAATCCCACAACGAGCTTCGCAATCCATTCCCGTTGTACCGACTCCACCCGTTTCAGTCATCCCGTAAATGTCAAAAGCCCGGATGCCTAGGCGCGACTCCACACGCCGACGCATCTCATCAGAAAATGACTCAGCTCCAAAAATACCAACCTTCAAATCAGGCAACGCCATACCTTTTTCATCAAGCATCTCAATAATACGTGAGGCATACGACACAACGGAACCCATGCCCTTCACCTTAAAATCCCGCATCAACATGATCTGCCGAGCCGTATTGCCCGAACTCGCTGGAACAGAAAAGAGTCCTGCACGACGCGCCCCGTGATAAAACCCAAAGCCGCCATTAAAAAGCCCAAACGTCGGCATGATCTGAATCGCATCGCCAGGCTGCAAACCAGCCATGACCTGACACCGCGCCATACACTCTGCCCATTGGTCCAAATCCGCTTCGGTATAGGCCATCACAACCGGCACACCTGTTGAACCGGAACTCATATGCATCTCACGAATCGAAGCGTGCGGCATACAAAGCATGCCCAAGGGATATTGATCGCGAAAATCATCTTTAGTCAGGAACGGAAGCCCTGAGAGATCTTCAAGCGAACGGATATCACCAGGCTCAATACCTATGCTCGTCATCCGTTCCCGGTAAAAAGAGCTGTTTGCCCACGCATGGTTAACCGTCCACTTCAAACCAGCCAATTGTGCTGCTGCTAACGCATCACGCGACATCGTCTCCGCACGTTCATTCCAAAACTGAAGTCTATTCATCCCTAACTCCCAAATTATTCATAGCAGGTGATTCTTCAAATAGGAGCTAGTCTATCCCTTAGACGTTCTGTCCGCAATCCTGTTTTGTGAGAATCAAGCCATCCGCAGATCTACATCCGGCCCTCTGCAACAGGGTTACCTTCGATTTATAAACGCCGTTATTCTTACCTACTCGGGCTTGTTCCACCAACACTTCTCTGATACGTTAAAAAGGTCGCGCAAAATGAATACTTGCAAAGGATCGTTAACATGAGTTTAAAGAGGTTGCTCACAGAGTGTCTGTTATCCATCGGAGTGCTTGGAACCGTCACTGCGGATACCCTGCGCATAGAGAGTCAGTCCCTGCAGATCCATTATGATACCGCGTCACGCCAGTTGACCCTCAGTGACGCTGATTCCGGGAAGCCTTTCGCATTGATACCTTCCTTTTCATGCGCCGATACAACCGTCCATACAGGGGACATCAAGGATGCACACTTCGGTTCTGGCAAAGCACTGATTCTCACCTTACCCGATGGCTCAACTCAACAGGTCGCCCTCTTCCCAAATCTACCGTTTGCCCTGTTCCAAAAGACCTTGCGAGGAACGCCCAACAGCCAGGCAATCAATCGTGTCTCCTATCCACCGTTGACGTTACGACTCGGACAACCCCTTGACGCGTTGACCACACTGGGCACTGGCGGTCTCTTGAAACCCGCAGACAACCCTGGCAGTTATATGTGGTGTGCCGTCGCTGACCCAACCAGTCGATGTGGCGTGGTTTCAGGCTGGATCACCACAGCACGCGGTAGCGGCATTGTTCGTATCACAACCCAAGATCAATGCGTACAGCTATTGCCACATGTGGATTATGGCCGATTACTGATTGAGAAAAATAAGCAGGAACCGTTGGAACAATTTGCCGTCGGGTTTTTCAGGGATGCTCGCTTAGGACTGGAAGCCTATGCCGATGCTATTGCCAAATACCATGCCATCAAA
>CAZSUM010000053.1:2933-12448 GCA_964610015.1 uncultured Lentisphaeraceae bacterium | reverse complement strand
TGTCGCCTTTTTGTAAATGGAGAGTTCTTAGGCTACGGTCCGGCACGCGGACCACACGGCTTTTTTCGCGTGGACGAGTGGCCGCTCACAGGACACTGCAAGCCGGGGCCAAACGTAATTGCAATAGAGGTCGCTGGGTATAACGCCAATAGCTACAACTTTATCAATCAACCCTCCTTTCTTCAGGCCGAAATCGTCGCAGGTCAAACCGTACTCGCCTCCACTGCTGGTGCGGGTGTGCCCTTTGAGGCGCAGGCACTCGACTGTCGCATTCAAAAAACGCAGCGTTATAGTTTTCAGCGGCCCTTTTCGGAACTCTACTGTTTGACCCCCTCCTCCCACGCTTGGCGCACAGGAGGTGCGTTTCATCCGCAGAAGCTGGCGGTCTCTGCCGACCGCGCCCTGTTGCCGCGTATCGTCCCCTATCCAGACTTCTCCGTGCATCAACCTATCCGTGAGGTCATTTCGGGTACTGTCAAAAAGAATCCCGACAAGAAGGTGTCTTCCGACCGCGCCATCAAAAAGACCGGCCCTAAACTCGCGGGCTACCCAGAGAGCGAATTAGCCTCCATTCCTTACTACGAAGTCCAACGACTAGAGACCACGTCCCGCGCGCATAAAGACAAGCCCATTGACGGCCAGAGCCGTCTCTCGCTAGCTGAGGGACAGTTTCGTATTGTCGACTTTGGCCGAAACAACTCTGGTTTTTTTGGAGCCACCGTGCATTGCGATGCACCAACGCGTGTGTACTTCGTGTTTGACGAGATTCTGAACAACGACGATGTAAATGTCACGCGTATGAGTTGTTGCAACGTCGTGACTTTCGACCTAACCGCGCCGGGCGTATACCGCGTTGAGTCCTTCGAACCCTACACACTGCGCTACCTGAAAATGATCACGATGGGGGCCGCTTGCCAGATTTCAGATCTGCACTTCCGCGAATACGTGAACGCAACCGCTGACCGCGCGACCTTCACCTCGTCCGACTCTGCGCTCAACCGCATCTTTGAAGCTGCCCGCTCATCTTTCAAACAAAACGCCGTCGATGTCTTTACCGACTGTCCGTCGCGCGAGCGAGCGGGTTGGCTGTGTGACAGCTTCTTCATCGGCCGCGTGGCCTATGACCTGTGTGGCGATACACGCATGGAGCGGTTGTTCATGCAAAACTTTCTATTGCCAACTAAATTCGAGTTCCTGCCCGACGGCATGTTGCCAATGTGCTATCCGGCAGACCACAATGATGGCGTCTATATCCCCAACTGGGCCATGTGGTTTGTGCTTCAGCTCGACGAGTACTTGATGCGCAGCGGCGACCGTGCCACAGTTGATGCCCTCAAGCCACGCGTGCTTGCGCTCTTGGACTTTTTCAAGTCCTACACCAACAGCGACGGTTTGTTGGAGAAACTGCCGAGTTGGGTCTTTATCGAGTGGTCGCACGCCAACCAGTGCGTACAAGACGTGAACTATCCTTCCAACATGACCTACGCCGAGGTTCTCGCCTGCGTGGCACGCATGTATGACATGCCCGAACTGCAGACCAAGGCTGAGCTTATGCGTGCCACAATCCGCAACCAGTCGTACGACGGCACGTTCTTCGTAGATAATGCCAAACGCCAACCCGATGGCACGCTCAAACTCACGGGCGAACGCACGGAAACCTGTCAGTACTACGCTTTCTTTTTCCACACAGCCACGTCACAGACCTATCCTGCGTTATGGGAGACACTACGTGCTGATTTTGGCCCTGACCGCCACCAGACCCAAAAACACGCTAACATCTATTTCGCAAACGCCTTTGTTGGTAACTACCTGCGCCTTGAACTCCTCTCGCGACATGGGTTGACCGCTCAGATTCTCGACGAGACCAAGGGATACTTCCTGAAAATGGCTGACCAGACCGGCACCCTGTGGGAACACGATACCACCCAGGCGAGCTGCTGCCATGGCTTCGCAAGCCACGTTGAGCGCCTGATGTATCGCGACGTACTCGGCATCCGTTCCATCGACGCCGTACACAAAAAAATCGAAATCGCCTTCGCCGACGTGCCACTACAGACTTGCGCAGGCACAATGCCGATCGGGACCGACACCGTAACTGTGAACTGGCGTAAAGAGGGTGACACCTTCTTCTATCAGATTGCAGCACCCACAGGGTTCGCTGTCAATGTTGATACCTCGCGCCTGCCGCTCAAGGCGATCAAGTGTGCGTTTCAAAAAAAGTAAGTAAAGGCAAAAATGAATCGTTTACCATCTATGAGAATTTTGATTTCTTGTCTGCTTTTCTTGTGTGTTTGTCGCGCACAAGGCAAAGCCTTTTATGAAATTCGTGGGGGCATTCCAAACAGCCAATATTATTTCAAGAATGACAGGGTGGGGAATCAATACCTCTTTTTTATTGGTAATAAAACACTGGCTGGTGAAGGATTAAAAAATGCCAACCTGCGATACTCGGTCTGTATGAAAGACGCGTTTAAGCGCCACTACCCCGAGGCCTCTCCAAACGAAACACGCCATATGTATCCTGGCGGAAGCTGGTTTGGTCTTTATCGCTGTAGTCGTGGCCAGCCCGTTTTTGGCGAGGTCATTTGTAGTGGGCATCTGGCTATTCTCGATTTTGCAGCAGAGGACCGCCAGGCCGATCTTGCACAGGTAAAAACATCGTTGGAAGGGTTGATCCGTCAGATCACACACTATCGCGCCACACATAGTCGCATTCTAATCTACACCCTGACACCTGAAATGCTCGCTGATTATCAGGCGGGGCGCACGCCAGAATACATTCGCGTCTGCGAACAAATCGCGGAACACTACAAAGTTCCTAGTTTGAACCTTGCTCAGTATGCTGCTGAAAAGATCATTGCCGGACAACTAACCTTTAAAGAATTTTCCGCAGATGGACTGCATCCAACAGATGTAGGCGCAAAACTCTATTGTGAAGCAGTGAACACATTTGTCGATGCTCTGATCGCTGCCAATCCGGTTCCTGAAAAACCAACACACGTCAAACTTCCGGACCCGTTATTTCCCGAAACCAATGATCATGGCCAAATCATCGCCTATGAAAACTCACAGGTCAACTGCGTCGGAAATTGGAAAATGGGTCAGACCAGTCCTATTCCGCCTTTTCGTCATTTGATGGTCTCTGAACAGGTTGGAGATAGCCTAACACTCACCTTTACGGGTTCGGAGATCGGGTTGCTGGATGTTGTTGATGAAAAGAGTGCCGATTTAGCCTACTCGGTAGACAAGGCTCCCTTTCAAACCCTCATGAAGCCAAAAGATGCCCATCTTCCTACCATGCGTCCAGTTTCATTGGTTAACAATCTTGATCGCACTGTGGAACACACGTTGGTTATTAAAATTGCTTCCGCAGGAACTGCTCAAATCGGGGGTATTTTACTGAATGGAACCATCAAGAATAGTTACGACAACCTCTCCACGCTAGAACGCATCGATGCCATCTATGCCAAGATGAAGCCTCTCTCCTACGTACCACCCAAAGATCGCTTTACCAACATCCCCAAGACTATCGAAACCCTGCGTAAGGGCGGCAAACTACGCATGGTGTTGCTGGGTGACAGTATTATGGGAAACACCTCTGGGTCTGCCTTTGATCAATTGGTGATGCGAGATTATCCGGGTAGTACCATTATCAAAATTGCTTCTTTACGTAGTTCAACCGGATGCACCTACTACCACAAAGAAAATCGTGTGGAGGACTATGTCCTCAATCACAACCCTGACCTTTTGGTCATCGGGGGCATCTCAAACGGAAATGACGCCGAAGCTGTTCGTGACGTCATTCGTCAGGTCCGCGCCAAACAACCGCAAGTAGAAGTCCTTCTCTTGACACCCGTTTTTGGTTCAACCCGCGATGCGCATATCAAAACGTTCACTCGTGAGATTGACACCACCACCAAGAATTTTCGCTATGACATGCAAAAGGTCGCAGCTGAAGAGAAGTGTGCTTTCTTTGATATGTCAGGCCCTTGGTGGGAATACATTCAGACAAGCGGCAAATGCTATGGGTGGTTTAAAGGAGATGCCGTTCATGCCAATGAACGCGGGTGTCAGATCATTGCACGCTTGTTGCGTGAATGGTTTAAGCCTCTTTAAGAGATGTTGAGCGATTCTTTTAAAAATACGGTGCTATTTTTTAAAAGAATGCGCTTGCCAAACAAAATTCTTCGTGATACGGTATGAACGTTCTTCGGAGCTATTATTGATTTGTTGGATGTTTCTCCATGTGTACTCCTAGTATCCCCAAGACCGGCTTGAAAAAGCCGGTCTTCTTTTAAAAAGAGGCTAGCTGATGAACTTGTTCACGATTTCATCCCTTTTCACCTTGCTTTTCGCTCTTAGTACTGTTGCACAACCTGTGCTAGAGCCCCTTTATGACGGCACGCCACCGGGATCAAAAGGCGAAGGACCTCACCATACCCCCACTTTAACGTGGTTTATGGCGCCAGCAAGCAATAACACAGGCGTGGCTGTCGTGATCTGCCCCGGAGGCGGATATGGTGGACTCGCAACAGGACATGAAGGACAACAAATCGGCGCTTGGCTCAACAGTTTTGGCGTCTCTGGTGTGATGGTCGAATACCGTATGAGCAAGGGGGGATACCGCCACCCGATTCCGTTGCTGGATGCTCAACGTGCGGTGCGTACCGTTCGTGCGCGTGCAAAACGTTTAGGCGTTGACCCAGCAAAAATTGGCATCATCGGCTTTTCAGCAGGGGGACACCTTGCGTCAACTGTTATTACGCACTTTGATGCTGGACGTTCTGATGCTGAAGATCCGGTTGAACGTGAAAGTTCCCGTCCGGATTTTGCCATTCTTTGTTACCCAGTCATTGCCTTTGATCAGCCCTATACCCACCGCGGATCGCAAAATAATTTAATTGGAAAAGATGCAGATAAAGCACTTATCGATCTGCTTTCAAATGAGAAACAGGTAACCGCTCAAACGCCCCCTACGTTCCTCTTCCACACAGATGCGGACACAGGCGTGCCAGCAGAGAATTCAATTGTGTTCTATCAAGCGTTACGCAAAGCTAAGGTTCCTGCTGAATTGCATATCTTCGCAGTCGGCAATCATGGGTTGGGACTCGCTGCTTCCACAGAGGGAACGCGACTGTGGCCAACGGCTCTGAAAAGTTGGCTTCACAACATGAAATTTCTACCTTGAAGACTGAACTGCTCGTACCAGCAGGAGGCTTTGACTCGGCCTTAGCTGCTTTTCAATATGGCGCAGACGCGATCTACATGGGGTTACCTCGCTTTTCAGCGCGCGCAGATGCGGAGAATCTGACGCCTCAGCAGGCAAGTCGGATCTTGGCGTATGCTCGTTCTTTTGTTCCTGCCAAAAAAGTTTACTTTACCTGTAACACGTTGGTTCAGGACTCTGAGTGGGAGTCATTGCTTGATCTTCTTGACGTTTTTGATGACCTAGCACCGAATGGTATCATTGTCCAAGATTTAGGGGTTGCCCGCTTGATTCGTGACTACTATCCCCGCTTAGCATTACATGCCAGCACCCAAATGGCGGCACATAATCTAGAGGGTGTTCTGGCTCTCAAAGATCTAGGTTTCTCACGTGTGGTGCTGGCACGCGAATGTACCTGTTCAGAGATCGAGGAGATTGTTCGCAAAAGCAACGTTGAGATTGAGATCTTTATCCATGGTGCGCTCTGTTACAGCTATAGTGGACTTTGCCTCTTCTCTTCTCTGACCTCTGGACGAAGTGGTAACCGTGGACGTTGCGCCTACTGTTGTCGGGACCTATTCGATTCGGCTTCTCCTGATGACCCAATGCAGGCTTCTTTCCCCTTTTCAATGCGAGATCTGGCCTTAGCCCCCCTCCTCAATGAAATAACGAAAACAGGCGTCACCTCACTCAAAATTGAGGGCCGCATGAAACGTCCGCTGTATGTCGCCTGCGTGACTGACTATTACCGAAAATTATTGGACGGGAACAACGACAAAAAACGCGCTAATCAAATGGCCTCGGATCTACAAACGATCTTCAGCCGTCCATGGACCACACTCTACGCGCAAGGAACAGACGCACGACCGGAAAGTATCCTTGAACCTATCGCGATTGGACACCAAGGCGCACCAATTGGTGACGTACAGTGTATCGTACGAGATCCCGATAATCGATGTTGGTTGCGCTTTCGAACAACCCGTGCGCTAGAACGCCATGACGGTATTCAACTGGCGCTCCCTACGGGTGGCCGTGCTTACGGATTTGCGGTAACGCATCAACGTCTCGTGGGGAGTCGCCGAGATGAAATTACCCTGCCCGCTGACTCGCAAGTCGAGCTCTTGCTTCCAGAAAATGAGGTGCCTCATATTCCCTTAGGAACTGCGATCTTCTGTTCCGCCTCACAAGCTGTTCGTCGTCGCTACGCGATTCAAACACCTAGGGAGTCGGCCTACCTCACCGGTCACCCCGTTGATTTTCACGTCACCCTGAGACGCGATGGGATTCAAATCGTTGCGCAGACGACTTTTCATCACACCGATGACTTTACGGTAACCTTCTTTCTACCCCACCCGCTTGACCCTGCACGACAACCGGACCAAACCCTTGCAGCCGTAGAACGTGCACTGCGCCGAATGGGAGATACAGACAAGTGGCAAATTTCACTTGATGATCCCGACACGTGCTACGCACCACTCTCAAAATTAAATGAAGCGCGTCGGAGTGTACTTGATCAGTTGGATAACACCTGGCAAAAACAAGTCGCCGCACGTCGTGAAAAGATCTGTGCCCTTTGGAATCTAATGCGGGCAGAACCCGCAACCCTCCCCCCAGCCATCTCCCAAAGGGCGAGGGAGATAGCAACAACCTCACGCCCGCTCAACTGGAGCCTCAAGTTAAATGTCGATGCCGAACCCGAAGGGATTCAAGCAATACAAGCGGACGTTTTCCCGAACACACTGGTTCTGCAAATCGGTCACCTCAATGAACCCTTTGTCTCACAACAACTGAACCGTTGGAAAACCCATTTTCCGAATGTAGAACATATCCGCTTGGCTTTACCTCTGATTTCACGATCGCCGGAACTTTCCGCACTGAAAGCCACCGTAAAGCAACTAATCAAACAAGGGGGGCAGCATTGGGAATGCGCTGATCTGGCTGGTTACCAGATCTTAAAAGAGTTCGGGATCACCCCTGAATCTGCTGACTGGAGCCTCTATGCTCTAAATCGTATGGCCTGTGCTGAACTAAGCCGATTAGGTTTTCAGACGCAGGTGTACACGCCTGAAGGTAGCTTTGCAAATTTACGGGATCTCTTCGAAGCTAGGCACACAACAGTTCACACCCCTGATACCGAGTTATTGGTCTATCAACACACCCCTCTTTTTCTTTCTGCTACGGCACCAGCAGTCGGCGGTCATGAAGAAAACGTGAATGAGGAAAAAACGGTTGAATTACGTAATCGACGGAAACAACTCTTTTTTGTGAGAAAGATTCAGGATCTCTGGGTTACGACATCAGCGCACCCTTACTGTCTTGCCGATCGTTTACCTGAGGCTACCGCACTTGGTATCACACACGTGCGCGCTGACTTCTCTTGGTCGCCCAAAGCAATTGATGTTTCGACAACCTGTCAGGCGCTTCTGAAAGGTCAATGTCCTGATCCATCCAGTGAGAAAGCAAACATCAACCGTGGGCTGATTTAATGATCAGCATTCCTACCCCTTATCGTGGGACAATACGCACATAGAGAACATGATTGGAAACCACGCTCTGAACCAGACTCTTCTTGTCCATGTCGCAGGGAATCCGCAATCGATGCTTAGCGAGCTTGTCTGTGTCCAATGAACGCATTGTCAGTGTCAAAATCTGGCCTGCCGAGGTAACCTGCACACTCTTGCGGTCAACACGTTCCGGCAGAAAAAAACGGACCTCATAGCTTTGCCCATTCTCACGCATGTCCATCGCAGGACAGGGAACCGATCTGTGCCAGTCAGAAGCAATCATCGCCCGTGCGATCGAATCCATGCGACGATTTCCAGCCGTTACGCGAATTCCCTCCACAACCCGTTGGTCTAAACCTGAAGGCAAGCGCGTACGTTCCGTTTTTTCACTTTTCGCACGCAACACGCCGAAGGCTCTTTCGGGCGGACCCAATTTGTACCAAGTCACACCCAACAAGATAAAAACGAGTGTCAAAAGGAGACGATCAAACATCTCCCAAAGCGATCGTGATTTGACTTGAAGGTTCATTTTCACACCTTAAATTGAGGTCTTAACTTTTTAGCACATTACGTGCCATCCAAAATTGTTCACACTAACTCGATCAAAGACGATTCAGACCCCATCACACACTTCTCTCGTTGCGACCTGATAACGTGACAGTCTGTCACGTCATCATGTGCCAACTTGTCGCATTCCCCTTGCTGATCCATATAAGCCTGCGTATAATCACACACGATGAGCTTACGGCACGGTCCCTGCTGAAAAGAGTTTATTCATGAATGAAACCGGATGCTTCCTTGCAAAACGTCGCGGAACTTGGCGGCTGGAGATGATTCTTCTGCTGGCCTTGTTTATTTCAGCAAGCCTTGCAGGTACGCTTCTTATCGTGTTAAAAAATCACCATGATCGGCAAGCGCATCTAGCGGCGACAGCGACCGTGCTCGAAGAGGGCGAGAACCTACTTAATGCGATCTGCACGCTGGGGCTGTGTAGTTCCACCAATCCGCCACCCAGCGAATGGAGACGTTTTTCTACCGTTGTGGACAGTGCTTTTGCGGTACGTAAAGATGTTCAATCCATCACGGTTTCGCGGAATGGCATCACTGTTTTTCAGCGACAAGCAGAGGGGGTACATGCCGATAACGAGCAACTTGCTGAATCGTTACTTTCAACGCCCGCAGGCCAGTCAGTAGAAACTCGTGTGACACCCGGAACCATTGAGATTGGAGAAGTGCTTCAACCGGTCTTTGTCATGACGCGCACCTTTAAATTAGCTGGTGGCGACACAGTTTCGACAGAGGCAACATTGCGTCACGAAGCCGTTGGAGTAGAAGAAAAAACCGCACGTGCCTTGGTCTCATCGCTCTTTTTTATTGCGATGACCCTGTTAATTATCTCGTTTACAATCTGTGCACTCGTGATTGTCATCGCAGTCACACGTGATCGAAAACGTGTGGCTCAGGCGCGACGCGAAGAACATCTTGCTTTCTCAGGTGTCCTCGCTAACGGCATTCTACACGACTTTCGCAATCCTATGTCAGCTGTTCGGTTAGATGCGCAAATGCTGGGTCGGGAGATGGCACGAGCCGAGCGTTTTCGTCCAGAACGTGTGAAAGACTTGGCAAATCGCATTGCTCGAACAATGGCGCGTATGGACAAGATCTTTCAAGAGTTTTTATTTTTGGCAAAACCTGCGGATGAGCAACCCGAGGCTGTTCATCTTTCACAGGTTGTTAGAGAGTGCGTCGATACTCTCGCTCCTCGTATGGAACAGGCTGACGTGAGTGTGCAGGTGACTCTGGAC
>CAZSUM010000053.1:0-2923 GCA_964610015.1 uncultured Lentisphaeraceae bacterium | reverse complement strand
TGGACGAAAATCTACCTCCCGTTAGCGCCTATCCTTTTGCTTTGCGCCGTGCGTTACTCAATGTCTTGATGAACGCGATTCAGTTCTCTCCCAAAACAAGTGAAATCGTAGTAGTTTTAAAGCAAACTGGAGATCGATTACAACTCGATGTTCTCGACAAAGGGCCAGGTATTAAGCCTGATCAGTGCGAAAAGATCTTTAATTTATTTGAAAGTGGACGACCCGGTGGTACGGGGCTAGGACTTTTTCTTGCGCGAACAGCAATTCGCCGCTGTGGCGGAGACTTGACTGCCCACAACCAAAAAGAGGGCGGCGCAGATTTGCGGATGACCCTACCGATTGTTAGTCATTACAAACCCATGCCACAGGCAACAACAAACGAAAACTGCGTATGAGTATCCCAACCCTATTAATCATCGAAGACGACCCTGACAATGCTCGGTCTGTCAAAGAAGTGGCTGAAGATGCAGGGTTCAAGACCTATTGCGAGACAATGGGCTTGGACGGAGTGGCGACTTTCCGTAATCAGTTGCCAGATCTGGTCTTAAGCGATTTGATTCTGCCAGATATCGACGGAATTGACGTTTTATCACGTCTGCGACAAATCGATTCCTCTGTGCCGGTAATCATTATGACTGCCTATGGCTCGCTTGAATCCGGTGTGCGAGCGATGCGTGAAGGGGCTTATGATTACGTCACCAAACCGCTTGACCTAGATGACATTCAGTCCAAACTGAGGCGGGCCTATGAGACTTCGCGCCTACGGCGGCAGGTCGACGTCCTCTCGCAGTCTGTACGCGAAAAATATACGTCATCTACAATCATAGCCGAATCACAAGGCATGAAACGCGTCATTACACGTATCGAAGCACTAGCCAATACCATGGCCACTGTTCTGGTTTGTGGTGAAAGTGGAACCGGCAAAGAGCTGGTGGCGCGTGCTCTGCATGTGGATTCTCGCCGTTCCAGCGGACCCTTTATCGCAGTGAACTGCGGTGCCTTTGCGGAGTCCTTACTGGAATCGGAACTTTTCGGCCATGAAAAAGGGGCCTTCACTGGCGCTGTCGGCACCTATAAGGGCGCGTTTGAGCGTGCAGATGAAGGTACGCTCTTTTTGGATGAAATCGGCGATGCCCCCCCTTCTGTTCAAGTCAAACTGTTACGTGCGTTGGAGGAAAAAGAGGTGAGACGAGTTGGCGGCAAAGAGGTGTTGCATATTAACGTCCGACTGGTCTCTGCCACAAATAAAGATCTGGAGTCCTTAGTTCGAGAAGGCTCCTTTCGTGAAGACCTGCTTTATCGGCTTAATGTGGTCACCCTGCCCATTCCACCTTTACGAGATCGCCGGGCCGATATCCGCCCGATGGCAGACCGATTCATTGCACGCGCGGCAACTGAAAATAGCAAACCGATCACCTCTGTCACCCCCGATTTCTACACAACACTTGAGCAGTATGACTGGCCTGGAAACGTGCGGCAATTGCGTAACATTGTTGAGTCCGCTGTGTTACTTTCAACCGATAGTTTGTTAACCTCTGAATCCGTTTCACTTCCGTTCTCCGCTCATGCTCAATCACGTCACGAATCTCAGTCGAACGACTTACAAATTCCTGAGGACATGACTTTGGATCAAATTGAACGTGCTGTACTAGAAAAACGGCTGAGTCAAAACGAGGGCAACCGAACGCTCACAGCTGAACAGCTGGGTCTCTCGCGTCGAACGATTCAGCGAAAAATCAAGGAACACCGCCTGCCCTATTAAGCAGACAAAAAGAACCGTCTGGCACACTATTTGCTTTAGTTCATGTTGAACCGATCACAAGTCGGTTTGCATTTTTTTAATACCGCCATAAGATGTGCGGACGATATCGGTAAACATCAACAAAAGAGGACACAGGATGCTGACCGTCAGTAACCTCAAAAAAACATTCGGCCCGATCCAAGCGGTAAAAGATATCTCTTTTACTGTGAAAAAGGGTGAAGTTTTGGGCTTTCTTGGCCCGAACGGAGCGGGCAAGTCAACGACCATGCGAATGATCACGGGATTCATCCCTCCCACCTCGGGTAGTGCTGTGATCTGTGGTCATGATATCACGAGTGACCCCGTGGCAGCCAAACGCTGTATCGGCTATTTGCCCGAAAATGCGCCAAGTTATCACACTATGACCGTGACAGATTTTCTCACCTTCATCGCTCGGGTCCGTGGATTTGAAGGAAAAACGCTTCAGCAAAAGGTTGAGGCAGCCATAACTAAGAGTCGTTTAGAGAACGTTCGCAACCAAACCATAGAAACCCTTTCCAAAGGATATCGGCAGCGGACCTGCTTTGCGCAGGCCATTCTGCATAATCCAAAGGTTTTGATTATGGACGAACCAACGGATGGGTTGGACCCCAATCAGAAGTTTGTGGTGCGAGAGATGATCAAGGAAATGTCAGAGGATAAAGCGATCATTATTTCAACGCACATCCTTGAAGAGGTGGATGCGGTCTGCTCTCGGGTGATTGTTATCGCGAATGGACAAGTCGTTGCGAATGGGACTCCCGATGAATTGCGAGCCAAAGATCCACAGGGACGCCTAGATGTGGTGTTTCGTAATCTGACCATGACGGAGGATAAAGCCCATGTCTAACATGAAGAACATCAAATCCATTTTTCAGCGTGAATTTCGTTCCTATTTTGATTCACCCGTGGCCTACGTCTTTCTTGTAGCCTTTTTGGTGCTCATCGGGTTCCTCACTTTTGGGGTGGCCATGTTTTATGAGCGTCGCCAGGCAAACCTAATGCCCTTTTTCTTCTGGCATCCTTGGGTCTACCTGTTATTGGTCCCAGCAGCCACCATGGGCTTATGGGCTGAAGAGCGCAGAACGGGCACGATTGAGCTACTGCTCACACTCCCTGTCACATTGACGGAGACGCTTGTTG
>CAZSUM010000052.1:0-12527 GCA_964610015.1 uncultured Lentisphaeraceae bacterium | reverse complement strand
TTGTGTCCTAACCGATAGACGATGGGCGCAAAATTCGGGCACAATTTACCAGATCCGTTGGAACTCTGACAAGTGCCTATTTAGCTTATTTTTTTAAACCGAAGAAACGCATCGCATTTTCGCATGTTGTTTCTGACAAAAGATCCTTTGATACACCGCGTAATCGTGCGACCTCCATCACGACCGCAACAAGGTTGGCGGGTTGATTAAGTGGCTGCCCTGTTTGATCTATTCCTGCTGACACGCCAGAATTTGGAAAAAGGCATGGAGCGTCAGTTTCCACCAGCAATCGAAAATCAGGCACCGCCTGAGCCACGGCACGCATCCGCGTGGCACAGGGATGACAGACAGACCCATTGATTGAGACATACCCGCCCAGTGCCAACCAACGCTTTAATTGTTCCGCCGAGCCACCAAACCCGTGTGCCATCATCCCTGACAAGCGCGAAGCATAAGGTGCAAGACGTGTCAGCACCCCATCCCAAGCCCGTGCGCCATGTAGCACCACTGGGCGATTAAGACGGACAGCAAGCACCAGCTGGCGGTCTAAGACCTGCTCTTGCAACACTAGCGGGATATCCTTGTGAACACCATCCAGCCCCACTTCCCCAAGCGCCGCACCCGAATACCTTAAAAGAATATCCTCCAACATGTCGCACCATTCGTCAGGAAGCGCCGATAGAAACCAAGGGTGTACGCCAAACGCAGGAACAATCCTAATCGGAAGCGTACAGCGTATGAGCGCAGCGGTCGCCTCCCAGTCAGCAGGCGCAGTGGCACATGCACAAAGCCCCCTGATACCTGCGGTAGCGGCTGCATCGATCACTTCCGGAAAGTACGGCAAGAACCGTGTGTCCTGAATATGGGTGTGCGCATCAAACATCACGACCTCCAGTGACCGCTTGGGCGTCACGCCCTATTTTATCTCAATTGGCAACAAACTTGATGATGCGCATCGCATGCCCCGCGCTTTCCGTCGTCGACGCGATCCGTAGCGTTAACGTATGCGCTCCAGTCTTCAGATCATACCCCAGCATCACGGTCCGAGGATAATGGAGTCCTTTGCTGTAGGCATGATATAAATTCACATCCACAAAGGGACCTTCATCGATACTCGCTTGCGCGACCCCAGCATCGGGCCCTGCAACAATGTAGGCGCCAACCGCATTACCTTCAAAAGCCAGCGTGAGTTCTGATTTGGGTTGCGTCGCGGACAACATCGGAATTTGGCAAAAGCGACCACGTTTGGAACCCGGCAGGTCCTTCCAAAGCGGCACACCTAGCGTCCAACCCGATACCACATGGGCCTTGGCAGGATCGATGAAGCGACCCGAACCATAATGAAAGGGATCCAGCGGTGCTTCAGGTAATGGGTGTGCCGTAACCGAGCACTGACGAGGCAAAGGCATAGACCAGAAACGGCTAAAGAGTTCATCAATCATTCTGGCGCAGATGGCATTACCATGCGGCGCAGGATGCACTCCTCCAAACTGTTTCCAAGTTAGTGTACCCGCCGCGATTTCATCTGCGACCTCCTGTGCCAGATGAATCGTCGGAATTTTGTAATGTTCAGCCACACTTCGATGAGCGGCAATGCTCAAGGGGGTTTCCCCCGACTGAAGCGTGCTGAGAATAGACTCATTCACAAAGTAGGTAATCACAATATCCATCGCCGGATTCACTTGGCGTGCATGACGAATCAGCCCCTCCATGCCACGGATACAGGACGCCCGATCATGATGCGCGTCCTGGTCATCATTGACAGCAAATTCGACAAACAAAAGATCAACACAACCTTTTGAGAGCACATCATCTGCCAACCGAAAAGCACCCGTCGTTGAACAGGTAGAAGAAATACCCGCAGGAATAAAGGTAAACTCTGTATTCGGGAAACGTTTCTGCAAAATCGAACAAACCATCGGTCGATACCCGTCCATCTCCGTAATGGAGCCGCCAATAAAAGCCACAGTGCCTTTGCGCTCCTGCTCAAAGCGAATACGGGCATTCTCAAACTGTCCGCGACACATGACCTTTTCCCCAAAAGGACGCGGTTCCGGCGTATTCGCAACAACCACCCAAGCAAGACCCATAACCCCCATCAAAAGAACAAGCTGACGTAGCATCCCTTTACTCCTTTTCTTCAGTGATTTTCTGTTCATGACGACGACACACCACCCCGGCCTCTTTCAACAACCGCTCGGTCTGCTCTGTAAAGGCATAGTCGCCCCCATACACAACCTCTTTAATTCCAGCATTGATGATCAGCTTGGCGCACGTCAAACAGGGACTAATCGTAACGTAAATCTTCGCACCAGCTAGGCGGATTCCGTAATATGCTGCCTGACAAATGGCATTCTGCTCCGCATGCACACAGATACACTCCTCCAGACTTGATCCTGAAGGTGCTGTTCCTGCACATCGTGCACACCCACCTGCAAAACAGTTAGTCACACCGCGCGGTGTTCCATTGTAGCCCGTCGAAATGATCCGGTTCTCAGAAACCACGATCGCCGCAACTTTGCGGCGCAAGCAATTGGCACGCAGAGAGGTGACACGTGCGATTTCCATGAAATAGGTATCCCAATCAGGACGAGGATCCGCAATCTGCGTCTTCTCAGCAGCCATTGTGTCGCTCCTTTTTTTCGATTTCGTTTTAGTGTAAAGCCTGTTCTTTATTGTTTCAATCACTATGTTTTATGTTGGATATTCTTCGCTCCACCTTTAGATTCGCCGTTTCAGACCTCTTTCTTGATCCACACTTTACAATCCTTTCATGTCGTGCTGACCGCGTCAACAGAGTTGAAACACTCCCCCTGCTCTGTGCTATACTGCATTCATGAGCTGTGAATACAAAAACCAGATGAAGCAACGCCCCTCGCTATACGTCGTGCGCCAACGGGCCCTACGCAAACTCTGGATCGTATCGGCCGTCGTTGCCATTCACCTGATTTGCGGGTGTCGCACCAGCTACATCACTCTGGTCCAGGATCGCGAAACGCTGACCCAATTGGCGCCTTTTCTCTATATTCTCAGCGGTAACTATGATGGGCAACACACCGTTGCACAATTTCGTGCAGCCGGGAATATCGGGATTGGCACGTTTAACGGGTTGGACGGTGAGGCCGTACTACTCGATGGCGTGGTGTACCAAATCAAAGGGGATGGCAGTGTATCTCCAGCCGCTGACACTCAATGTATGCCTTTTGGCACGTGTACCCTCTTTGACGATGATCAACGTCTAACACTCAAAAACATCGCATCATTTGATGCGTTTACCTCTACGCTAACCGCGCAGTTTAAAGAGCCAAACATTTTTTACGCCATCAAAGCACACGGCGTCTTTGACACCATCCGTGTGCGTAGTTGCGACCGCCAAGAAAAACCTTATCAACCACTCGCTGCGGCTACGCGTCTACAGCATGAGTATACCTACGCAAAAGTAAGCGGCACGTTGGTGGGGTTCTGGACACCCCCTTTTGTTCCTGGCGCCATCGGCGTACCGGGGTTCCATCTGCACTTCCTTTCGGATGATCACAAACAGGGGGGGCATGTGCTCGCCTTTGAAAGCCGCAAAATTGAGATTAGCCTTGACCCATCCCCACGCATCACCCTTGATTTTTCAACCCCCGTCACCGTCGCTCTTGTCACTCAGGAGATCGAGCGTCAGGTTAATGACGCTGAGAAAGGACGCGGTAAATGAACGCACTGGTTACGCCCAAGCAGCAGCCCCCCCTCCCGATTCTATCGCCAGACCACCTGTTGGCCGTCGCCTCCCATGCCGCCCGTTGTGCGGGAAACCATGTGCTGGCCAATCTGAATCGTCGCGCAGATGTTCAGACGCTACTACGCGCGGATGTAAAACACAAGCTTGATATAGAGGCGCAACAGATTGCGACAACTCATATTGCCGCGGCTTTTCCTGATCATGCTATTCTCGGCGAAGAAACCTGTGATCACCCATTACCTGCGTCCGACTATCTCTGGATCATTGACCCCATTGATGGCACTGTGAATTTTTTTCATGGTCTACCTTGGTGGTGCTGTTCGGTTGCGGTGCAATATAGAGGTCAGACGGTTGCGGGGGCAGTTTTTGCCCCAGAATTGCACCAACTGTATGAGGCCACGTGCGAAGGGCCATCACGCTGCAATGGGCAGATCTTACACGTTTCACAGACCGAACGACTTGATCTCTCCATTCTGGCAACAGGTGCTGACAAGTGGGATCTTGGGGCGCACTCCTTTAAGTTTATGCGAAAGATTTCAGAGATCGCGCAACGCCCACGTATGCTCGGCGCTGCGGCGCTAGACATCTGTATGGTAGCTGCTGGCCGACTCGACGGATATTTTGAATCTGGCATCTACCTCTGGGATATGGCGGCCGCAGGGTTGATCCTGACACAAGCTGGAGGCATGTGTGAAATACTGAAAACATACCCCAAGTATAGAATTGCTTGCCTCGCTACAAACGGCAAATTACAAGAAGCCTGTCGCGATGCGATCCAGCCTCTTTTCAGCACCCCGTGCGCGGTCACTGGAGAAGAATCATGAGTACCCCTGTACGAATTACAATGCCCTATCGCGTTCCTTATGCCGATACTGACCAAATGCAGGTCGTCTATTACGCCAACTATCTGACACTCTTTGAGCGTGCCCGTAATGAGTTAATGCGTACCTGCGGCTACACGTACCGGGAGCTTGAGCGTGATGGCTTTGCCCTGCCTGTTCTGGAGGCACACGTCAACTATCATGCCCCTGCGACCTATGATGATCTGCTTGAAATCCACGCCTGGTGTGACGTATTCAAAGGCGTGCGACTCACCATTCATTGTGAGGTTTGGCGTGACAATGTCCTCTTGGCCGAAGGATATACCGTGCATGCGCATGTCAATCGCGAAACATTGCGACCCAGTCGTCCCCACATCGCCCTGCTCACGGCTCTAGGTATGCTGAAAACATCCCCCCTATAATACGTCTGCACCCCTCATCCGTTTTTAATAACCTTCCGAGAAACACTTCAAACATACCCAAAGGATTATCCTATGCCATTACGTTATCTGACTGCCGGTGAGTCCCATGGACCTGCTTTGACTGCCATTCTTGAAGGTATGCCTGCAGGATTACCATTGGATGAAGAAACCCTTGCGAGTGATTTGGCTCGCCGCCAGACTGGGTCTGGTACGGGTGAACGCATGGCAATTGAGAAAGATCGTGCACAGATTCTCTCTGGGGTGATGGAGGGTGTCACCACCGGAGCACCCATTGCGGTCCTGTTACCCAATCGAGATCACGTTAATTGGAAAGGCCATGATGTTCCGGCCTATACCACACCACGCCCTGGTCATGCGGACTTAGCGGCAGTCACTAAATATGGCTATGACGACATTCGACCATCACTCGAACGCGCCTCTGCCCGCGAAACTGCCATGCGCGTGGCAGTCGGATCAATTTGCCGTAGCTTCTTAGCACGTTTCAATATCACGATCGATGGATACGTCATGGCAATCGGAGAGCATGCTGCCAGCCTTGTAGGATTGTCCTTTGACGAGCGAATCAAACGGGCACGCGCTTCATCCGTGCAATGTCCAGACTCTGAAACCGACGCACAAATCAATGCCGCTATCGAGAAGGCACGAACGGCGGGGGAGACCCTCGGAGGCGTCATTGAGGTCGTCGCACAGGGTCTGCCCATCGGACTCGGTTCACACGTCAATTGGGATCGACGCCTCGATGCCCGCCTGACACAAGCTGTCTGCGGCGTTCCGGCAATCAAAGGGGTGGTGTTCGGCGATGCGTTTACCAATACGCAGCAACCAGGCACACACGCAAATGACGGAATTATCACGGATGCAAAGGGTGTTCTGAAACGACAATCCAATGCCTGCGGTGGGATTGAAGGTGGTATTTCAAATGGCGAACCCATCTGGGTAAGAATGGCCATGAAGCCCATTCCCACGACACGTAAAGGGCAACCCACAGTCGATTTGGCAACGGGTAAGAGTTCGCTGACCTATTACGAACGTTCGGATGTTTGTCCTGTGCCACGTGCCGTTCCAGTTTTAGAATCTGTTATTGCGATTGTTATAGCCGACGCCCTAATTGAAAAACTCGGGGGCGACAGTCTAGACGAGATGCAAAGTCGTTTTGCTACGTTGCGCAAAGCCACACTGAGTGAGTTGCATATGTCTGGAACCCCTCACCAATTCTGGCCCTAAATCACAACAGCATTACAGGCTTAACGCCTCCAGCTCAGCCGGATCAAACGTCAGACGCTTCAGAGCCGCAACATTCTCATGGATCTGTTCTTTACGACTAGCCCCAATCACGGCTGACGAGACCCCTGTATTGTGCAAAACCCATGCCAGCGCGGTCTGTGCCGGAGTCTGTCCCCGTGCCTGAGCCACACGCGCCAAACGCTCTGTATAATCCAAAAACGATTTTTGGAGATACCGTTTGATAAAAGGTGTGCCTCCACCCGCACGAGAGTCTGTTGGAATCCCCTGCGCATATTTGTTGGTTAAGACCCCTTGAGCCAAAGGCGAGAAGGACACGGTCCCTAAACCTTCTGTTTCAGCGATGGGCAATTGTTCGTTCTCCACTTCAGCACGATCAATCAAGTTGTAACGGACCTGTTGCACCACACACGGCACCCCCCGCACAGCAAGCAACGCCAACATCTCCTTGAGACGATCTGCCGGATATTTCGAAAGGCCGATATAGAGCGCCTTACCCTGCGTAACAATCGCAGCGAGTGCCCCGGCCGTTTCTTCCAACGGTGTGTGAGGATCAGGCCGGTGATGGTAAAAAATATCCACATAATTTAGGCGCAAGCGCAACAAACTCTGATCAAGCGAAGCCACGAGATGTTTACGACTCCCCCAATCACCATAAGGACCCGGCCACATCTCGTGACCGGCTTTTGTCGTAATCACCAATTCATCGCGATACGCATTAAACTCACGTGCGAGCACCTGCCCGAAAACTTTTTCTGCCGCTCCGGGAGGCGGACCATAATTATCGGCCAGATCAAAATGAGTAATTCCTAAATCAAAAGCGGTTGAGACACGGGCAAAACAGGCATCGTGTCCCGATTCTTCGCCAAACCCCTGCCACAATCCCAACCCAATTGCCGAAAGCTTCAATCCACTGCGCCCACATGGTCTGTAAAGCATCTCCGCATATCGCGCCTCGTTTGCTTGATAATCGTGCATTGTTTTGTCCTCTCATATGAAACATCCATGATGCACACTTAAGGTACACGCTTTTCTCCCGCTTCTGCAACTCATAACGATGTACCTTGCCCTTATCCAATTCAGTGATCCCTGAGGACCTCACGCAAAACAGAAGTCTTATCGAGCCGTCTCTACGTTGTGTCTTCACTTGATATGGTATGTGCGAATAACCGCGGGAGTCAGTTGCGCCGGTTCACGTGGCAATCGTTGCAGGTCGAACCGTGGAATCAATTCGCGCAAAGAAATGCGCTCAGTCCATGCCGCCCACCCGCACCACCACGCCAGCAAGCCAATCACTTGCTCTTGAGAACACCCTGATTCGCGCAACGCTCGAATTCGCGTATCCCCATGGCGTTTGGCCAACCGACGGCCCTCCATATTGACCACGAGTGGCACATGTAGAAAAGCAGGTGGCGTGAGTCCCAAGGCGTCGTAAAGCATGAGTTGCCTTGGCGTGGTGGGTAAAAGATCATCCCCCCGAACCACTTCGGTTACCCCCATGGCAGCATCATCCACCACCACGGCCAGCATATACCCAGCTCCCAGCGGATCACGTGCCAATACAAAATCACCACTTGCCGAGGCCACCTCCTGTTCATATTCACCATAGAATCGATCAATCAAATGCACAGTCGATTCAGGAGGCACACGGAATCGCCACGCTGGCAACCGACCCATTGGCAACTGCGCTTGCGCCTCCTGATAAGTCAAATACCGATCGCGACAGGTCCCAGCATAGTAGAGTCCATCCTCGATATGGGGTGCTGACTGCCCCGTAGCAACATCCCGTCGTGAACAGACACAGGGGTAAGCGAGATGTTTAAGTCGCAAGCGCTCAAGTGCCTGAGCATAGAACGCCTTGCGTTCACTCTGTGTATAGGGCGCAAACGGACCGCCCTTATCAGGGCCCTCATCCCAATCAAAACCCAGCCAGCGCAGATCTTCAAGCACGCCAGCAGCAGCACCCTGTTTGTTCTTGGGATGGTCTAGATCTTCCATCCGCAAAATCAAACGTCCCCCCTGACTGCGCACCCGTAACCATGCAATCATAAAGGTGCGCGCATTCCCCAAATGCAACGCACCTGTAGGACTCGGAGCGAGTCTCCCACACACAAGTTGGGGCACGGACACCTTCTTCAGTTGCCCCCTCAAGGCTGGTCCCTCTATCTGAAATTTAACTGCTTGCAACATAGGACTATAATACCCCCATCATCGGCTTGGGGGAAATACAAAAGGGACTCATTCAGATTTACTTGCCAATCAACGAGTTACAGCTAAAACCACAAAATATGGTGGACTTTGCAACGCATAACCCCTATATATAGTTTTCTTTGACCTCATATCGAGTGAGCTTCTACCACAGGATTACACATGAGCATCGAATCGCTGAAAAGCTATGTTTTCACCTCCAAATATAGCCGTTACCTACCTGAAAAATTACGTCGCGAAACCTTTAATGAGGCTGTTGAACGTGTGATTGACATGCACCGCCAATACTTTACTTCCAAGGGAATTGAAGTCGAGGATTTGCTGACGATCTGTGAGCAGGCGATGAAAGACCGTTTGGTTCTGGGCAGCCAACGTGCGATGCAGTTCGGTGGAACGCCCATTCTGCGCAAGCATGCGCGAATCTACAACTGCACCACTTCCTATTGCGATCGCGCACGCTTTTTCCAAGAAGCCCTCTGGTTATTACTCTGTGGGTGCGGTGTCGGATTTTCAGTGCAGACGCATCACATTGAAAAGTTGCCGGGTATCGCCAAACCCGCAGGTGGCCATGCCACCTTTGTGATTCCCGACACCATTGAGGGATGGGCAGATGCCTTAGGTGTGTTGCTCTCGGGGTACTTTATCACTGACCAGCCTTTTTCCGAGTTCAGTGGAAAGGTCGTGACGTTTGACTACTCGCAAATTAGACCCAAGGGACGCCCTATTTCGTCGGGCATGGGGCGTGCCCCAGGTCCTGAACCGTTACGACGCAGTATCGAAGTGATCCGCACCCTGCTCAACACGCGCATCGAGGAAGGCCATCAGCGTCTGCGCTCTATTGATGCCTATGATATTCTGATGCACGCTTCTGATGCCGTGCTCTCCGGCGGCGTTCGACGCAGTGCCACAATCTGTCTTTTTTCACCCGACGACGATCTGATGACAACGGCTAAGACTGGGAACTGGTTTACCGAGAATCCCCAGCGAGCCCGTTCAAACAACTCTGCTGTTTTGCTTCGCAATCAGACAAGTCTTGAACGATTCACACGCCTGATGCGCTCTGTCAAAGAGTTCGGTGAACCGGGCTTTGTCTGGACCGATCACCTTGACATGACTTTCAATCCGTGCGGTGAAATCGGCCTCTACCCGCAAATTGATGGTGTTTCTGGCTTTGCCTTCTGCAATCTCTGTGAGATTAACATGGGGGCGGTCAATAGTGCTGAAAAATTTCAGACCGCTTGCGAAGCCGCAGCAATCCTCGGAACCCTACAGGCCGACTACACCAAATTCGATTACCTGAGCGATACCAGCACCCGTATCGCGCAGCGTGAAGCGTTACTCGGCATCTCAATGACCGGCATGATGGAACACCCGTCGATTGCCTTTAACCCTGAGTTGCAACGCAAAATGGCAGCGCTTATTCTCACTGTCAACGAGCAGGTCGCAAAACGTATTGGCATCAAGACCTGCGCACGGGCAACCTGCGTCAAACCCGCTGGCACGACCAGTTGTATTCTGGGCACCTCCTCTGGCATCCACCCGCATCATGCCAAGCGCTACTTCCGACGTGCTCAAGCCAACGAAGACGAGTTACTGGTCGACTTTTTCAAGGCACAAAATCCAAAAGCTGTCGAGAAATCGGTTTGGAATCCCAATGGCACTGATGTGGTGCTAACGTTCTGTATTGAAGCCAGTCCAGACTCACTCACCAAACGGGATGTTGATGCCGTTGAACTGCTACGCCGGGTTAAAATCACCAAAGAAAATTGGATTGATGCCGGCAAACGTCCCGAACGGTGTGCTCAGCCTTGGCTCAGCCACAATGTTTCTAACACCATTTCGGTCAAAGACAACGAGTGGGATCAAGTCACCTCGTTTATCTTTGAATATCGTCATGCCTTTGCGGGTGTTTCACTCCTACCAGAAGGGGGCGATCTAGACTATCCGCAAGCCCCGTTCTGCGAGGTCCTCACCGCCAACGAGATCGTTGGAAATTATGGGGTTGGCGCGTTGCTGGCCTCAGGACTGATCGTAGATGGGCTACATGCGTTTGATGATAATCTATGGGCGGCCTGTGACTGCGTTCTCGGCCGTGGAGAAAAACTCGATGACCCAACACCCAAGATCTACCCCAAACGGGTTTTTGAAGCCATTGAACATGTGCGGACAGCTAAACTGGATTGGGTGCGACGCGCCAACAAGTTTGCCAAGAACTACTTCGACGGCGATTCACTCAAAATGACCCGCTGTCTCAAACGCGTCAATGCCTGCAAACAGTGGGAAGATCTCACCCGCACCTATGCCCCCGTGGACTACACAAAATTGATTGAGCGCCAAGACACCACCACCATCACTGAAACCATTGCTTGTGCTGGCGGATCGTGCGAATTGATCTGACAACTCCCCGCTCCACCACATCGTCCCGTTGCTCTGTGAGGCGTCGCCACCTGAGACCGAGGTGATGCGCATCTTCAAGCCACTCAGCGCGTCTTGGAGGGCGCATCATCCTTCTTTTTGGGAACACCCTCTGGATGGCACTCCAAACAGGTCATGCGGTGGATATTATGCTGACTGGTCGGTGAACGGAAACTGGTATCCATGCGAGTTACATCTAAACCGCAGGATGAACGAGCCGGATGACAAAGCGCACAGGAGGCTCGTGTGTCATTTGAGTGCGGTGCATGACAGGCCGCGCAACTCAACCCCTCATGCACGCCTGTTGGTGTCCGATCATCACTGCTCCCCGCATGACCAAACGCATTGGGTGCATGACACTGCGTGCAAAGACGTTGACGCGGATCTGACGAGACTTTGACCGTATGTCCATTGTGAACAATCTTCGGTATCAGCAAATCATCAATCGCAAAATGGGCTTTTTCAGTTCGTGAATAGAGAGCGATGGTTTCGCGCCGAAAAACAGGCGAGTTGGTGGCTGACGCATGAAACAGCTCACCGGGTGCATGCAACTCATGACACGCCATACAGGGGATCACAGGTCTTTGTGCCATAACCGGATTTCGGAACTGCCATGGACCACGAATATTTAGAGGTGTAACCAGATCCGCTATGGACCCAGCATAAAACATCCCATGACACCTCAGACACTGGGCAGCCATCTGCTCTTGGCTGTTGTGATTTGTATTCATGAAAATCGCAGCATAGTTTGTACCGTGCCCGCCTTGATTCCAGTAAGCGTATTCGCGCTGATGACACTGTTGACAGGCCTGCATCATGCGAACGGTCTGCTCTTCGCTCAAACGGATATCTTCATGACGTGTTTCCGTAAGATGGGAAAAGACGCGTTTGAAATTTTCACGTAAGGCATGAAAAGAATCTGCTGACCCACCATGACACGCTTTGCAGGAAACACTTCGATGTACCGAGTTACTCCACTGCGCATGCGAGACACGAATTTCATGACACGAAATACAGGTTCGCTCAGGTGGTGAAAACTCAAAATAGCCGATTCCTCCAAGCACCATAAAAACAAGAAACATTGCTGCCATCATGAGCGGCAAAATGAACCAAGCTTTCTCTGTCTTATTACGCTTCATACGCTTCAAGCCTACTTCCCCTTTGAACGGATTAACCTTTCAGCTTTCCGCCACCGCGCCATGCTGCGACAATGTGATCGCCAACCCAATATCCTAGCGCCATAATGGTTAGCACCGGATTAAAGCCTCCGTTGTTCACATGCAGACTTCCATCCGCAATAAAGAGATTATCAATCTCATGAACCTGTCCATATCGGTTGGTGACTGAAATCTTTGGGTCGTTCCCCATGCGACAGGTCCCGGCCTGATGCTGACCGCCTCCATACGCATGACGTTTGCTTTTAGCATCCACCCTCGAACCCTGAATATGCTCAGCGCCAACCTCGCGTAAAAGCTGTTCAGCCTTAGAAGATAGGAACTGCGCAATCTCAGCATCATGGGGATGCAGATACCCGCTTGACGTGATCATCGGAATGCCCCAGTAATCCCTGTGTTTAGGATTCAACAACACGCGCGCCTCATGCACGGGAATCTCTTGAACCGGCCCCACCACACGTATCATGTGCTTATAGTAGCGACGTTGAAAATCCGGCAT
>CAZSUM010000051.1:0-12635 GCA_964610015.1 uncultured Lentisphaeraceae bacterium | reverse complement strand
CTGATTGCACGCTACATTCGCGATATGATGGCAGAACGGTTTGACCGGGCTCAATAATTTTTTAGTAGTCAATGGTTTGGAGGAGAGAACATGCAATACAGGCAGTTGGGCAAATCGAATCTAAAAGTTTCTGCTATCGCCCTGGGCACTTGGTCGATTGGAGGGGGGCCGTGGTGGGGCGAGGTTGATGATCAGGAATCAATCCGAACGATACAGGCATCGATCGATGTCGGGGTTACGTTAATTGATACGGCCCCTGTTTATGGATTTGGTCATAGTGAAGAGGTCGTTGGCCGCGCCATTCGCGAGTGTCGCGATCAGGTGATTATTGCCACTAAGTGTGGGCTCTGGTGGGGCGATGAGAGTGGACCGATACATTTTGAGCAGAACGGTACAACGGTGCGGCGGTGCTTGGAACCGCGCACGTTGCGAATTGAGGTGGAGAACAGTCTCCGCCGGTTAGGTGTTGAAACCATTGATTTGTTGCAAACGCATGCTCAGGCGCGTGAGCCTCTCAAAACACCAATTGCGGATACCATCGCTTGTTTGATGACGCTACGTGATGAGGGAAAAATTCGCGAGATTGGGGTTTCCAACTGTACACCAGAAGAGATGGATGAATACCTTGCGGCCGGTATCATTGTGAGTAATCAACCACGTTACAGTATGCTTGACCGTACGATCGAGAAAACAGTGTTGCCGTATTGTCGCAGGCATCAGCTTTCGGTGCTAGCCTATTCACCGCTAGAACAGGGGTTGCTGACGGGAAAAATTGGGATGTCCACCTCTTTTGATCCTGAGGCCTTTCGCAATAAGCTTCCTTGGTTCGCACTCGAAAAAAGAGCGCTTGTTTTGAAACTTCTAGATGGGTGGGGGGCGTTGACACGTCAATACAACTGTTCTCTTTCGCAACTTGTTATTGCTTGGACAATCGCACAGCCCGGAATTACGGTCGCGCTATGTGGTGCCCGCAAAAGTTGCAACGCACTTGAAAATGCAGCGGCCGGCGAATTGGTCATTTCGGCTAATGATCTTGCTCAGATGCGTCGGGATGTTGAGGCCCTCGCTCCGCTGGTTTAATGCCTTGAGTGGGGTCATCATGCGTGAGAAGAAAATCATTCTGTTCATGCTCACGGCGACATTGGCGTTTTCAAACAGCGCTACCCCATGTGCGGCTCTGCAGCGTCAACTTCAATTGATGCAACCGGAAGCGGTTGAACTGGCCTTGGCGGATATGGCTGCACGCTGGCCGCAGCAATGTGGTCAGTACGACCGGGTCTGGTGCCGTGGACTTTCTGCGCGGCGTGAGCGTCTCTTGCGGTTGCTAGGTGCACAGGATACATCTGCGATTCTGGAGGCGCGTACACTGCTTGCGGAGACACGCGCGGCACTGCTCTCAAATCCACTATTGGAGAGCGACCACCTGCTTCTCATTCGTCGTCAGACCAATAACCTTGCGTTGCCTCAAAACTGGCAACAGCAACGTGAAGTTTCGCGCAAGGGGTTGACTAATGAAATCGCGATACTCAGTCAGTTACGCAAGGCTCCGGTACTGCAGACCCTTTATCGTCCACGTCCGGAAACGTTTGTCGGTGATTTGAAGTTGCATTGGGATGCACGACGCTTGATGTTTACCGGTGAAAATAGCGATCACCGCCATGTTGTTTATGAACTGGATGTGACGCAATCGCAAAATATTCGCGAACTTCCTCTGATTCCTGACAACGATGTGGAGAACTATGCCGGATGCTGGCTTTCAGATGATTCGGTGATCTTCCTCTCAAACGCGACCTTCATCGGTGTGCCGTGCGTAGTGGGCTCCTCCTATGTGGCCGCACTTTACCGATGGTATCCGGAAACCGGGCGCATTCGGCGTTTGACCTTTGATCAGGATCACAACTGGTACCCAACCCAATTGGCAGATGGACGCATTCTCTATTTAAGATGGGAGTACAGTGGCATTGTACACTATGCTTCTCGTTTGCTGTTTTGCATGAATCCTGATGGAAGCGGTCAACGGGAAGTCTATGGCAGTAATTCGTATTGGCCCAATGCCCTTTTTTATGCGCGTCCTATTCCCAATGACCCACATCGTATAACCGCGATTGTTTCAGGGCATCACGGCGTGCCGCGTATGGGCGAACTGGTGGTGCTCGATCCCTCGCAAGGGCGGCATGAAACGAAAGGTGTCGTACAACGTATTCCGGGACGTGGCAAACCTGTCTTGCCGGTGGTTAAAGATAATTTGGTAGACGACTCTTGGCCCAAGTTTTTACATCCTTGGCCTTTAGGCGGCGGTTATGTTTTGACGGCTTGTAAACCCGATCCTAATGCGCTCTGGGGACTCTATTTAGCTGATACGTTTGATAATCTGACACTGATATACGAGGAATCGGGGATGGCTCTTTTCGAACCAATCCCTCTGCAACCCCGACCACGTCCGGTTGTCCTTCCAGACCTGACAGATTTTAATAAAAAAATGGGGTTAGTGAAACTGACGGATGTGTATGCCGGGCCCGGGCTGCTCGGTGTGCCGCGAGGGACTGTCAAATCACTGCGTATTTTTACCTACTCTTTTGCCTATCGAGGGATGGGCTCCGAAACAGATCGTGTGGGCTTTGACGGTCCTTGGGATGTTATTCGTATTCTTGGATCTGTTCCGGTGGCATCCGATGGGTCAGCCTATTTTGAGGTGCCCGCGAATACGCCGATTTCCTTGCAACCGCTGGATGCCCAAGGACGTGCGCTGCAAGTGATGCGCAGTTGGATGACTGTGATGCCGGGTGAATTGCAATCCTGTGCGGGTTGTCATGAGCCGCAGAATAGCAGTATTGGGGTATCACGGCGTATTGAGGCAATGACGCGTGTGGCTGATCCCATCAAGCCTTGGTATGGTCCTGAACGCGGAGTTTCGTTCAATCGTGAGGTACAACCCGTTTTAGATCGGTACTGCGTGCGTTGTCATGACGGAAGAACAGATCGACCTGATTTTCGGTTGCGACCCGGCGTTTCGATTAAGACCAAAGAAGTGTACTACATTAATAGCAATAATCTTTTTCCGCCTGCCTATCTGGCGCTGTGCAACTATATTCGCGGACAAACACAGGAGGGCGATAACAACTTGCAGGTTCCCTATAATTTTCACGTTTCAACAACAGAGCTCTTTCAATTACTTGAGTCTGGGCATCAGGGTGTTCGTTTGGATGCAGAGTCGTGGGATCGACTGACAACGTGGATTGATCTCAACCGGCCTAATCATGGTACGTGGCATGAGAATGTTGGAGAAAAAAGGATGGCCAACTACGCGACGCGTCGTGCGGAGATGCAAAGACGCTATGCGGATCTTGAAGAAGATCATGAAAAAACGTATGGCGTGGCGCGTTTAACTGATGCTGCCGTAGCACCGATACCCGTGGCAACTCAGCGTACGGTGCCACGCCTTGCTGGGTGGCCGTGGGATGCTTCAGAAGCACGTGCCCGACAAAAAGAGTTGGGTGTATTTACGCGTGAAATTGACCTTGGTCAAGGGGTTCTGTTAAAGCTGAAAAAGATTCCTGCTGGGCAGTACGTTTCAGCAGATGCTCGGGTGGTGACAATCCCTCGGCCTTATTGGATCAGCATACAGGAGATCACCAATGAACAGTATGCACGGTTTGATTCAACACATGATAGTTTCATGGAACGTGGCGAATATATGCAGTTTACACCGGAAGAACGCGGCTATCCGCTCAATCTGCCACATCAACCGGTTTGTCGGGTTTCCTATGATTCTTGCGAAACATTTTGCAACTTTCTTTCAAAAAAAACGGGCACACGGGTACGTTTGCCAGACGGTGATGAATGGGAGTGGGCTGCACGTGCAGGCGCTGCAACGCCGCTGAGTTATGGAGAGGTTAATGATGATTTTTCATCGCAGGCCAATCTGGCTGATGCAGTTTTTTATAAAATGGACCGCATGCGAGCCAACATGCCCGGAGCCGCAATTCCTGCATGGCGGCCTGCCATAACCAACTGCTCTGACGGGTTTCGATGCTCTGCGCCCGTTGGCGTGTTCAAAGAGAATGCGTGGGGGCTCTTTGATGTTCATGGCAATGTCGGAGAGTGGACACGAGAACGGTTGCCGGATGGTCGGGTGATCGCTCGTGGAGGGTCTTGGTGGAAACGCCCAAAATATGCAACTTTTTCTTTTCGCATACCGTATCATGCGTGGCAGGCTGTGTATGATGTCGGGTTTCGTATCCTAATAGAAGAGTGATTTTTTGTGAACACGTGAGGAAGGTAGATGGATGGTCATGGATGACGCAGAAGAGATGATAGAGTCTGTGCCCCGAATCGTACCGGGCGTGACGTTGGTTATACCCGTGCCCGCAGGCGTTACCGAACGACTCGATGCTTGGTTAGCGTCTCAAGTCACGGACTTGTCGCGAGCCCGAATACAGAGTTTAATTAAGGCAGGTCAGGTGACCTGTCAAGGCGTTTCGGTTAAGGCGAATGCCAAACCTCAGGCCGGAACCCTGGTGGAAATATCTGTTCCTCCGCTACAACCGGCACGCCCTTTACCAGAGGCGATTAAACTCGATATCCTTTATGAGGACTCGGATTGTCTGGTACTGAATAAACCTGCGGGACTTGTGGTACACCCAGCGCCGGGTCATGCGACGGGCACATTGGTCAACGCATTGCTCCATCACTGTGCTGATTTGCAAGGTGTTGGAGGAGTCGAGCGTCCGGGAATTGTTCATCGGTTGGATATGGACACATCCGGGTTAATGGTGGTGGCCAAGAATGATCTGGCCATGGCGGGATTTGTGAAACTGTTTCAGACGGGTGGCATTCGCAAAGAGTATTTGGCGCTGGTTCACGGCGCGTTGCCAGACCAAAAGGGAACATTGCGGTCGTTGATCGGACGGCATCCGACAAACCGCAAGAAAATGGCGGTCGTTACCCGTAACGGTAAAGCTGCGGTGACACACTATCAGGTGGAACGAAGCATAGGGCCAATCACGTTGGTCCGCTGTCATATTGAGACCGGGCGCACTCACCAGATTCGTGTGCATCTGCAGTCGTTAGGGTGTCCCGTGATTGGGGATTCCCTGTATGGACGACATGCCGCCGATCGGGAACTGGTTCCACCGCCAAACCGACAGATGTTACATGCCGCTTGGCTAAACTTTGCACACCCCGTGACGGGTGAAGCGCTTGCTTTTCATGCGCCCTGCCCTGCTGATTTTTCGGTCTATACGGCTCTTGCCTAAATCAAATTAGGCGTTGTAACGGATAACAACATCTTGAATCGCATCTTTTTGGTAGAGCAATGAAGGCAATACGACAGGTTATCAATAATAAGGGGAGAAACATGAAATTAAGTAGAGTATTCGAGGGTGCACTAGCCGTTGTTTGCGTGGTGGTGGTGGGACGTTCTGTTTATGCGGCGGAGGCAACGGAAAATTCGTGCCGTACCTTTGCTGCTGAGACGTATGCGTTGCGTTCACTCAACCATCTGAATCGGATGGCAGACACCAATGGTGTGCCCTATTTTCACATTTTGTGGGATGTTTCCGCCGAAGCTCGCCATGCGGGTGGAATCGACGGTCCAGACGTCATCTCACGAATGTGGCAAGCGACAGTTATGGCTCGGCATCTGACGGGACAGACGTGTCGTAATGAGGCGGTCTACGCTCACGTGTTGCAGGACACATATCTCGACTCGGAAACCGGACAGCCTGTTAAAGAAACGGGGTTTCTGGGATTCGCTCAGTGCGTAGCGCTGGAGGCTCTGGTGACGGCCTATGCGGATAGTCGCGATCCTTGTTTGCGCGAGACAATCATACGCATGGTGGATCATATGCCAGAGGCGTATCATCCCCGGAGTTTTCAGGCGGTGCCAATCAAGGCTTTAATGAACTGTGCACGCGTATTGCGGCCGACCAGGCTGGAAAACTGGTTCGTGAATGTGGACTCCTGTCGGTGGGCACGAAACATTTTGGTGGACACATGCATGGCAACCTACGGACGTTGCAGGGCGCTGCTGACTACGCGCTTTACATTGGCAACCGAGCATTGTTCGATCACATCGACGCCCTTTATCGCGATGTACGGTCCTATTCTGGGGCCAGCTTCGGTTTCTTGCCTGAAGTGGCTTTTCAGCACGATGACCGTGTGGGGTGTGAGACCTGCGCGTTGATGGACTATGTGGCGCTTGCAACTACGTTGGCGAACAACGGTCATCCCGAGTATTGGAGCGACGTCGAACGTACGATGCGGAACCAACTGGCGGAAAGCCAGCTCGTTGATGGAAGCTGGCTTAAGCCAACAAACAAAGCTGATACATTACAAAGCTCTTTTCGCGACATTGGCGAACGGATGGTGGGCGGGTTTGCCGGGTGGAGTTCGCCCACTCATCTGTTGGCCTATGCCGAGACAGGCATGGGTACGGGCAAAACCCGTGCCTTCCAGAACTGTTGCGCTGGCTCGGGGCTGCATGCTTTTTTCATTGCTTGGAAGAACGCTGCGCGGTTCGACAAGGAAACGCTTCAAGTGAACTTGCACATTGACAAGCTGTTACCTCAGGCCGAGATCCGCTGTTATCAGCCCTATCAGGGGCGTCTGACCATTGCTTTGAAGAAGGCCTGCTCCGTGCGGATTCGTATTCCCGATTTTACGCCGGTGGAGGAACTCCGAGCAAAGGGAAAAAACGGAACAATCGCTATCAAAGTCAAGGGCCTTTATGCCGATCTGGGACCTCATGCAGCGGGCGAAACAGTGGAGGTAACCTATCCGCTTCCTCTTCGGGAAGAAAATGTTAGCATCGGGAATCCTGGACGGCTTCACTTTAGCTATTGTGTGCTTTGGAAAGGTGACACCGTCATCCGGATGACGCCCATTGGCGAGCCGCCCAAGGAAATCTATTCCGAAGGGGAGAAGGGGATGATCCCTGCGTTTTATGGCGAGGAGGGCCCCGGCCGTCTCTATCTGCGCGAAGGCATGTTAAAAGACGTTTCACCGGCGTTGACGCCACTCTCTCTGGATGACGGTTCAGACACACTCAATTTCTGCTTGCTCAACAAGTGATATATCGAATAAACTTAATCATTTATGACGTTAGAGAGTAAGTGAACTAAATTAACAAGGATTGACGTATGAGTATGATGAAAGAGTTTAAGGCCTTCGCGATGCGTGGTAATGTTGTTGACATGGCCGTCGGTATCGTTATCGGAGGTGCTTTTGGTAAGATTGTCTCGTCATTCGTGGCAGATGTGATTATGCCGCCATTAGGTATGATGCTGGGGAAGGTGAATTTTGCCGACCTTGCCATCACCCTCAAGGCAGCAAGCGGAGACGTGGCCGCCGTCACACTAAACTATGGCAAGTTTATTCAGACAACGGTGGACTTTGTGATTATTGCGTTTGCGATTTTTATGATCGTCAAGGCAATGAACACACTGAAGAAGAAAGAAGTGCCCGCACCCGCAGCACCCCCTGCGCCGTCTAATGAAGAGATCCTGCTCGGCGAGATTAGAGATCTGCTGAAGCAAAAATAGACTCGCGGGTGTTTTATAGGGAAACAAAAAGGGGCACCCTTAAAGGGGCCCCTTGCACACGACGATGAGAGATTGCAACGGGGTGCCCATGCTGGGCACTCCGTTTTATTCATCGCTTACGCAGGTTCTATACCGTAACCTCTTTGATCTCCCATCCCTTGCGGAAGAAGGGTTTGACAAAGGCATTGGCCTTTTCGTTGTTGGTGAAGCGCATGTTCTTGGAGTCCCACAGGAGTTTTTCGTTCGGAAAACGCCAGCAGATGGTTCCCAGCAACATCCACTCCGTATAAGGCGCAGAGATGCCAAAATTTGAACAGGCCTCTGGGCCACCCTTGCACGCACGGATCCAGTCTTTGTAGTGTCCTGGGGAGCGTGCGATCACTTCGGGTGGACGCTTATAGTCCTTCATCTTGTCCTCGGGAATTAGGCGGACGCCCTCACCGCGTCCCGTTGTGCCCATGAAGCCCTTGGTTCCGACAAAGACCTCGTTGTAGGGTTTAACATCCTCGCGCGTCAACCCTTCGGGGACATTAAATTTGCTACACATCTTGCCTTCATACCAGTACACCGTTACAGGAGGCATTTTGCCTCCAGGCACGAATGCGTTCGGTCGTTCGCCGAACTCAAATCGGCAGGCATAGTGCGGATAGGTCACTTCGTTGACTTCGTCGACCGCAATGCACTCCACGCTGAGCGGATCGGCTAGCTGCAATCCCCAGTTGGCAGGGCCCATAATGTGGACGCCCCAGTCGCCGATCATCATTGTGCCGTAGTCCAAGAACCCACGCCATTGGATGGGGGCAATCTTGGCGCTGTACGCATGCATGGGTGCGCGGCCGGTCCAAAGCTCCCAGTCGAGTGTGCGAGGAAGTTCCTCGCCCTGTGGCCAAGCGTTGACACCGCGTGCGAAGCCTCCACCGTTCATGCCGTGGACCTCTTTGACATCGCCGAGATCACCGTTCCAAATGGTCTCGCACGCTACGCGCGTGGCGGGATGCGAATAGCCCTGGTTGCCCATCTGGGTGGCGACCTTGTACTTCTTGGCAGCCTTGGCGAGCTGACGGCACTCCCAGATGGACTGCGCCAGTGGCTTTTGACAGTGAACGTGCAGTCCGCGTTCCATTGCCCACAGCGCGACGGTTGCGTGCATGTGGTCCGGAATCGTGACTGTGATACCGTCCAAGTTTTTTTGCTCTTTATCGAGCATCTCGCGAAAATCGCGATACTTCTTGGCCTGCGGATACTTGGCCGCCGATTTGTTCAGGAAGTTCTCGTCTACGTCACAAATCGCATAGATATTCTCACTGCTGACGCCGTTAACATCGCCGGCCCCCATCATGCCCCCGACGCCGACGCAGCCGAGATTCAGCTTCTCGCTTGGTGCCAGTTGCCCGGATCTTGCGATGACGTGCCGCGGCACGATCGAAAACGTCGCGCCCGCTGTCAGGGCGGACGTCATAAACGAACGCCTAGACAGTGTTGTCATCCTTTTAGCTGGGTTGCTCATAACAATCTAGTCTCCTGGGTGATCACACCAATGCCTGTTTGCAGAACTGAACACACTTCGCGACTTCTTTCACTGCGTCGGAGTCTGCCGTAATGGGATACTCCAACTCGACATCAGCGTAGATTGGAAGCTTGTTTTTCTTGATATATTGCAGAGCGTCTGCGATCGGCGTATCGCCCTGACCCCACGGCATGTTGGCACCTTTATTCGCCTTGTTCTTGCGGTCCTTTAGGTGAATGCTGAAGATCCGGTCACGGTGTTTTTCAATGAGCGCCACGACGGAATCGTCATTTGCAGCGATGTAGTGACCAATGTCGAGGTTGATCGCGAGATTCTGGCCGTACGACAAAATAGGGCCATCGTAGGTCTTTTCATTGATCTGCGTATGGTTGTGGAAAGCGATTTTAATCCCTTGCTTGTCGGCGATCGGTCCGAGCCGTTTGGCGGCTTCCTCTGAGATTTCACGGGTGATAGCCTTGGCTCCGAGTGCCTTAGCTGCATTGAAGTAGTATTCGATCTTCTCATCCGTCACGCTCTTGTCACCAATGTTGCCAAACTTGACGATGTGGATATCGACGCCCGCAGCCGCATACATCTTGCGAAGCTCTGCGACCTTTTCCATTGAGGCACCAGCGTATGACTCGACCACGTTGCCCATCAGTTCGATCGAATTAATGCCACTGTTGAGAACATGTTGCAGAACTGCTTCCGCACTACCGGGCATTGAGCGGTAACTGTACGTGATCACACCAATTTGAACGCCGCCAAACTTTGAATTCGGCTGTGCCTCCGCGCCAAAAGCTGTTCGTGGCATCCAAGCCGAAGCACCCACCGCCGCTACTCCGCCCATAAAAGTTCTGCGTGAAAACGATTCCGTCTGTACGTGCATTGTGTCTCCTTTTGTGTTTTGAATGAAAGTGTCTTTTATTCGATCTGCACTACGATGGATTGGACGCTCCGTGGTTCTCAGGACAGGCACACTCATGTTTGACTGTCTTTCCATCCGGTTTGTCCTTAACATCCATAATACGTTTACATCGTACGCCTTTTGATGTCCGCCGTCTACGCTGGGTATCAAAAAATATCGGTCGATTGACAAAGTAAATGCGCCACCCTGTGATCGGAGGTGACGTATTTACTTTGTCAATCGACCCTGAGTCTTGAACTCCCCGCTTGACCCGAGACCGCCGCTCTGACATCCTCTAATAAGTTTTATTGTGAAGACACTACTTTTTTTGGGGGGGGACAAAATGAGAATTTCAGCCGTTGTTTTATTAACGTTGGCAGCTTCTGCGCTGCAAGCCCAAACACCAGCACCTCGTTGGGAACTAGGTCGGAATCCGATTGATCCAAATCTAAAGGCTGGTAGCATTGAAGTCAGAGACGGAACCGTCACGCTTGATGGCACCAATACGTTTTCGTTGCCAGCACACCTTCTTGGAAAGCAGAACGACTACACGATCGAATTCGAGATCAAACGTCCGGCAGACGCAAAATCAGGGTGTGGCTTTGTCATGTTCTCGAACACCGACGATGCAAAGGAAGCGGGCATCAAATATGCCTATTACCCTCCTGAATACAACTGTGGGTTGATCTCGAAAAATGGGCACATGACCGTTGAACAGCGGGGTCTTCTCAATGACACGTTTAACAAGATTACGCTGGTCGTGAAAGATCAGCAATTGATGCAGTTTAGGAATGGGTTATTGCTAGCGGTGACTGACACGGTAACCCCCAGTTCTTTGCCGCTCACGTTTGGTGGGGCACTGGACATGAGGCGGCCCCCGCAACGGTATGAATTACGCGCGATCAAAATTTATGATCAAGCGATTTTCCCAACTGGTTTTGACCAGAGTGTGGAACGGATGAGACATACCAGTGGGGATCAATACACCCTGCAGCGTGTGGAAATCAAGGATTCCACTCTGCCTCGCATTCTTGTGGTTGGCGACTCCATTTCTATGGGATACCGAGGGTACATTACGAAACACTTCAAGGGCCGGGCGTATGTCGATTACTGGGTCGGGAGTGGATGCTGTTGGTACGGAAAGTCCCTTAAAGAAAAAGATTCGACAGTTGCACG
Source organism: uncultured Lentisphaeraceae bacterium (assembly GCA_964610015.1). Lineage (GTDB taxonomy): Bacteria > Verrucomicrobiota > Kiritimatiellia > RFP12 > UBA1067 > CAZSUM01. The sequence continues at coordinate 1,504 of CAZSUM010000051.1, read as the reverse complement.
TGCTTGGAAGGGTGTGCTGTCCAATGGACCCTATGATGTGGTCTCATGGAATGCGATGACGTTACATTGGTGGTCTCCGAAACAGTCAAATAGATGTCCGCAGGAGTCGCTAGCCTCCTGTGCAACCGAAGCCGTGGAGTACCTCAAGCAGATTGCTCCTAAAACCAAATTTATCTGGATCCGTTGTACACCGATCAGGTCAAACCTTGAGGATGGAACACCCACCTTTGACAATGCAGATAACGCCCGTATGGTCGCGTTCAACGCGATTGTTGATGACGTCATGAAAAAGCAGCATATTCCCGAAGTCGATCTGTATGCGATTGCTGAGAAGCAACTTCATACGGTTAAAAAGGGATCACAGGACAGCGTTCACTGGGGCTCAGAAGTCTCCAGTCTGTTCGGCGATGCGATCATTGGTGAGATTGAGAAACTTTTACCCGTGAAGGGTCAGGGCTACGCAAAATAGGGTACGCGAACGTAGTACTTAACAGTTTGTAAAAAGGAGAATGAGATGAAACGGTTGGTAGCGGTCAGTTTGATTGCGGTGTTTGCCGCGCTACGTGTGGTTCGTGCGGAACCCTTCAAGGACGGTGAAACGGTCTGCTTTATTGGCGACAGTATCACGCATGGTGGGCCATATCATGCGTTTATTCGCGCGTATTATTTGACGCGGTTTCCAGATCAAACGATTCAGTTTGTGAATGCCGGAACGTCGGGCGAAACTGCTGGGGGAGGGGCGGCGCGTTTTGATGAGGATGTGCTGCCCTATCGGCCAACTTCTGCGGTGGTGATGTTTGGCATGAACGATGTGAACCGGGGTGCGTATGTGGCTAATCCAGACGAAAAGAAGCTAGCCGCCCAAAAACAAGCTCTGGACGGATATCAGAAAAATATGGAGAAGTTAGTAGAACGTATTCAGAAAGAAGCGGGCAATCCCAAGTTACTGTTCATTACACCATCGCCGTACGACGATACCGTGGTGACCGAACAGGATAACAATCAACCGGGGTGCAACCATGGCTTGGGGCGTTGCGCGGATATCGTGCGCGAACTGGCCTCAAAAAATAACGCCACGCTGGTCGATTTTCACGGACCCATGACGGCGTTTAATCTGGAACAGCAGAAGAAAGATCCGAAGTATACGATTGTGGAACCAGGCCGAGTGCATCCGGGTGCGCCGGGGCATCTGATGATGGCATGGCTTTTTTTGAAGGCCCAGGGCGCTCCGTCGGTGGTGTCCACGATTACGGTGGATGCTGCAACGGGCCGTGCACTGGAGCGTGCGAACGCGGAGGTGACGGCCGTGGCAAAAAAAGCGGGAGGTGTGTCTTTCACGGTTTTGGAAAAAGCGCTACCGTTCCCGATCCACCCCAAAGCCAAGGAGCTCTTGGAACTGCTACCGATCGAGAAAGATTTGAATCAGGAGATGCTGTTTGTCTCTGGACTGGCGACTGGAAGGTATGAACTGAAGATTGACGGAGCGGCTGTGGGACAGTACTCG
>CAZSUM010000050.1:1912-12878 GCA_964610015.1 uncultured Lentisphaeraceae bacterium | reverse complement strand
GACCCCAAAGGGGTTTATATCCAAAAAACGTATTCCGCCTTATACTAGGCGATTCCTCCAACAGGATGGGCAAAAAAAGCAAAACAATCAGAGACAAGGAAAAAATCACCTTCTCCGCTAGTGATGTCGAGATAATAGCTAAAGGCATTAGGAGCTGTCAACCCTAATTTTAAAAAATTCTTATTTATTTTTAGACGGTCGATTGCACATTTACTTTGTCAATCAACCTAGACCAAACAAGTGATAGGGACAACTTGTCGGAAAGGCAACGCCGTGTTAAACTTATCCTATTTTTAAATTATCGCTGTTCATTTTTAACGGAGGCGTATCATGAGTAAAGGGAGCTACAATATCGACCCAGTCACGCTGAGATCCATGCCGTTCTGGTGTGTTGGGAACCCACTGGTCGATCCATTTGGGGGCGCTGTGTTGCCTAAGATTGATTCGTTGGAGGTTGCTCAGCTTTTGGCGGAGGCTGCGGGGGAAGGGTTTATTGAGGCAACATCGTTTCATGATGACGATTTGGTGCCATGGGATCCAGCAGAACCGGAGGATGATCTGGATCCGAAAAGCGCGACGTGGGCGAAGCTTCGCGCAATCAAAGCGGTGCTGGATAAGGCTGGCTTGCGTGTGAACACGGCCACTTGTAGTTTGCATGGCAACAAACTTTTTCGGCGTGGTGGGCTGGCAAATCCAGATGCAAAGTTGCGCAAATTAGCCCGCCAGAAAGTGGAGCGGACTTTGCGCATAGGCGCATTTTTTGGAGCACGTTACTTCACCTATTGGGTTGCAAGGGATGGGTTTGAGGTTCCGGTTGCGGTGGATTGGAAACGGGTTTACACCTGGCTGGCAGAGGGTTTGAATGGGGCTTATGACTATATTCAGGCTCAAAAGTTCACCAACTATGTCGGTGCCACAATTGAGCCCAAGCCCAACGAGCCTCGTGGGCACATGTTCCTGCCTACATCGGGTCATGCCGTGGGATTTATATTCGGGCATCTCAAACATCCTGAGTTCTTTGGTGTGAATCCGGAGTTGTTGCAGCATGAGAGTATGGCGCTGTTAAACGCGGTGCACACGGTCGGGTACCTGACGAGTATGGGGAAACTATTCTTCCTGCACTTTGGGAGTCAGATCAAAGCACAGTTCGATAATGATTATCCCCCTCTAATCGGACCCGAAGGACTCAAGGAGACGGTTCAGATGTTTTGGGCGTTGCGAAAGGTGGGTTGGAAAGGGGTGGTTGAATATGATTGCCACATGTTGCGGACAGATGGCGATCCGGACGATCCGTTAGGATGTCGGCGGGCCTTTATCCGTGAATGTACGCATGGATTGGCCGTGGCGTTACTATTGGCGGATCGTCTGATGGCCCTTGAGTCAGAAGGGTTACGTGATGCAGAGGTGGATCTAACCGCAACGGGGTTACTTTGTAAACTAGATGCCAAATCGATCAAGTCTTGGATGACCACACGTTAAGATGATCTTGCATGCTGAAAGCGAGGGAAGCGGCGCTGCGGTCGTGATTTTGCATGGGCTAATGGGTTCTTGTGAGAATTGGCGGAGGGTGCGTAAAGCCTTGGCAGATCGGTATCGGGTTATCTGTCTTGATCTCCCGAATCACGGTCGTTCGTCGCATCTGCGTGACTTTAATTTAAAAAGTATTGCCGCGCAGGTGTTGGCAACGCTGGACAATCTGTCCGTTACCCGTGTTGTTGTGGTTGGCCACTCGCTGGGCGGCAAAGTCGCGATGCAAATGGCATCAGATCATGCTGATCGACTTGCCGGGTTGGTGGTGGTGGATATCTCGCCGCGTGCTTTTAAGCCGGTTCATCTCTTTGTGTTACGTGCCTGTCAGGCGCTCGACCTCGCCAGTGCGAGTCGACGTTCAGATCTCGATCAGAAGTTGGCCACCTCAATTCCGCAAGAGGATACGCGTGCTTTTTTGCTTAAAAATGTGGTGCGCGATTCGGCGGGGCGATTTTGTTGGCGGGTGCCGCTTCAAACGTTGATCGATACTTGCCGTGTCGTGAGTGATGCGCCAGCGTTACAGCGTCCCTATGCAGGACCCTCGTTATTTGTGGTGGGGGAGAGATCTCCGTTTTATGTGGCAGCGGATGCGGCGTTAATTCACGCTTGGTTTCCGGTTGCGCAGCTCGTGACGATTGCGGGTGCGGGTCATCTCATTCACACGGAAAAGCCCGCTCTTTTTATCTCGCACGTACGAGCGTTTTTGGATCATTTAGGTTCTTGGAGCTAAAGGGGGCTCCTAAAAGAGTACCCTCCATTAAAACGCTCTGATTTTCGCATTGCCCCTGTTGCTTAAGGGTCTTATAATAGTTCACTTATGGCAAACGAGAGTAATAAAGAACATGAGATGTCGAATGAGCCGCCTGCACTTCCGGCTAGTAACAAAAAACCGGAGGGGGTTGCGACTTCGGGTGCGATTCCTCCTAAACGGGTTTTTGGCGCATGGATGGTGGTTGGGTTGCTACTGCTATTTATGTTGGGCATGTTTTTCTACAAGCCTGAAGGCGAACTTAAACCCATGGATCAGCTTGAGTTCCGCAAGCTTGCTGAAGAGGATCTGATTGAAAAGGTTGAGTTGGTTCGCGAGGCGAATGGGATCACCTATCTTCGTGGAACCAAGAAAGGCGCGGGTAGCGAGCGTTTTCGCGTCAATCTGATTCCCTCCGAGAATTTAGAGAAGTACCTGCTTGAAAAACAGATACCCTGTCCGCTGGTCTATAACAGCAACGTGTTTGGATCGTTGTTGCGTGACATTTTCCCGGTTATCTTGATTCTGGTGATTCTCTACTTTATCTTTATGCGTCAGATTAAGTCTGCCAACATGGGTGCGATGAGCTTTGGTAAGAGTCGTGCCAAGATGTTGAATCAGGATAAGAAAAAGCTGACCTTTGACAATGTGGCGGGTATCAAGGAAGCTAAAGAAGAAGTTCAGGAGATTGTCGAATTTCTAAAGGATCCTAAGAGGTTTCAGAGTCTAGGCGGCCGGATTCCAAAAGGCGTGTTGCTGATGGGGCCTCCGGGGACCGGAAAAACGCTATTGGCCAAAGCGATAGCGGGAGAGGCGGGGGTGCCTTTCTTTAGCATCAGCGGGTCGGACTTTGTTGAAATGTTTGTAGGCGTGGGGGCTTCACGTGTGCGCGACATGTTTGAGCAGGGCAAGAAACATGCGCCCTGTCTGATTTTTATTGACGAAATTGATGCAGTGGGACGCAGTCGATTCACCGGTATTGGCGGCGGACATGATGAGCGCGAACAGACCCTCAATGCGTTGTTGGTGGAGATGGATGGCTTTGAAACGTCCGAAGGGGTGATCATTATTGCGGCCACAAACCGTGCGGATGTGTTAGATCCTGCGCTGTTGCGTCCTGGGCGGTTTGATCGTCAGATCATCATCGACCTGCCCACGTTAGAGGGGCGAGAGGAGATTCTACGGATGCATGCGGGCAAGATTCGGCTGGCGGAAAATGCAGAACTTGATCGTATTGCCCGTGGGACCCCTGGTTTTTCGGGTGCCGATTTGGCCAACTTGTTGAATGAGGCGGCATTATTGGCTGCGCGTTTTGACAAAAAGGGTGTTGAGCAGCACGATTTAGAAGAGGCGCGCGACAAGGTTCTTTGGGGGCGTGAGCGGCGGAGTCGTGCCTTGGAAGATCGTGAACGGCGAATTATTGCGTGGCATGAGTCGGGGCATGCGCTATTACAGGTGTTGTGTGAGCACGCCGAACCTCTGCACAAAGTCACCATTATTCCGCGTGGGCAAGCGCTGGGCGCAACCATGTCACTACCGAAACGCGATGTGTTAAATCGTACGCGTAGTGAACTCCTTGATCAGCTTGTGATCTTGATGGGTGGTCGTATCGCTGAGCAGCTTTTTACGAATGATATTTCAACTGGCGCACGGATGGATATTAAGATGGCGAGTGAAACTGTGCGCAAGATGATCTGTGAATTTGGAATGAGCGAGCAGTTTGGTTTTCAGTCTTTTGGCGACAATCAGGAGACGATCTTCCTCGGGCGCGAAGTTGCCCGCAATCAGGCTTACAGTGAGGATACGGCCAAAAAGATTGATGAAGAAGTAAGTCGCATGATGCGTGATGCCTATGTCCGTGCGGAGAAAATGCTACGGGATAACAAGGAGAAACTGGTATTGTTGGTTGATCACCTGCTTGGAAGTGAATCCTTGGACGGTCGCGATGTTGAGGAACTGGTCAAATCCGGTCAGATGGTGCGTGAGGTGTCGCAGGAGCCAGTTCAGAAGCAATCGGGTGAGCCGGATGAAACGCCGGAGCCATTGGCCGAAACGGGAGAGCCTCCGGTTTTGCCGCTCTTGCTATAGAGGGAGTTCTCATGGAAAGCGGGAGAGAGCCGAATAGCGACAGCGTGCGTATCTGGCGTTGTCGTGGATGTGATGTCAGGCTCACGCGACCACGGATTATGGGCATTGTCAATGTCACGCCAGACTCTTTTTCTGATGGCGGATTGTACGTGGTGCCGGATCAAGCAATTGCACATGGGATACGATTGGCTTCAGAGGGAGCGGAGCTACTGGATGTGGGGGGTGAATCTACGCGGCCAGGAGCTGAGGTGGTCTCGCCGGATGAAGAGTTACGTCGGGTTATTCCGGTGGTTCAGGCGTTGGTGGCGCAATCGGGTGTTCCCGTGACGATCGATACGCGTCACGCAATTGTGGCGCATGCAGCGCTCGCTGCGGGTGCGTGTGCGGTGAATGATGTCATCCCGTTTACAGATGATCCGGACATGGTTGAAGTGATACGTGAGAGTGGCGCTGGTGTGGTGTTGATGCATATGCGTGGAACGCCGCAGACCATGATGGAACATGCGGTGTATGATGATGTCGTGGGTGAGGTTGAAGCAAGGCTGAGGAAAAAATTGATATGTGCCGAAGCTGTGGGTATTGCGCGTGAGTGTATCATGCTTGATCCGGGCATCGGTTTTGCCAAGACAACAGCGCACAATTTAGCGTTATTAGCTGCGACTGCTAGGTTGGCTTCAATGGGTCCGTTACTGGTGGGTGCATCGCGGAAACGGTTTATTGGTGAAGTCTGTGGGGGTGATTGTGCTCCGGACGAACGACAGGGTGGCAGTATCGCGGTGGCTGCGTGGTGTGCTCAGCAGGGTGCAGCGATTGTGCGTGTGCACGATGTGAAGGCGACTCAACAGGCCTTGGCTATGGTTCAGGCATTGACAGAAGCTGCATTGGGAATAAAAAATGTTTGAGGGTATTCAGATCGGATTTAATGATGTGATGCAGATCCTGATTTTATATCTCGGGATCTATGCGCTCATCCGTTTTGTTAAAGGTACGCGAAGCGCGCAGGTGTTGTTAGGCTTTTGTGTGTTGGTGGTCTCACTCTTGCTCTTTACTTATCTTTTTCGGTTCGATGTGCTGGCACGGGTGGTTTACTTTTTTCTGATTTACCTAGCACTGAGTATGGTGGTGGTATTTCAGCAGGAAATTCGTCGATTTTTAGCGTTGGTCGGTGGGCAACGAATTTTCAGCAGGCAGTATGGCTTGAGGCCCTCTTCAGTGCCGGAGGCGCTTTGTCAGAGTGTGTTGAATTTGTCACGAGCACGAATCGGTGCATTGATTGCAGTGGAACGAGGCATTTCACTCTGTGGCTATGAAGAGTCAGGGGTGAAGATCAACGCATTGGTGAGTCATGAGTTGCTAACCTCGATTTTTACGCCGCCGTTGCCGTTGCATGATGGTGGAATTATCTTGAGAGATGGCCGTATTGCTGCCGCGCACTGTCTTTTCCCGGTGTCGAATCAGTCCGAGTTGGCGACTTCCGGCATGCGTCATCGGGCAGCGGTAGGTTTGAGTGAAGAGACGGATGCTGTGATTCTTGTGGTGTCTGAAGAGACGGGAGGCATCTCGGCTGCTTATAATGGACGGTTGCATCGATATGCTGATGAAAAGACTGGCAAGATGATTCTTCGCTGGTTACGTGTGGCGATGCCAGAGCAAGCGGGGCGCACGCGGACACTAACTGAGTGGCTGACGATACGGGCGGAAAAATGGTTTCGGGTGCCATCGGCTCAGACAGGGGGGGATGAGTATGCGAGCCGCTAAATGGGGGGCAATCTTACGTGTTGTTTTTTTGAATAACGGCTACTGGAAACTGCTTTCTCTGGTGATTGCTGTGTTGATTTATTTTTCCATCCGGGCGGATATCAGCCATGTCCGGGTGATCTCGATTCCAGTTGAAACCGAGTTTGATGCTGAAGATGGAGGGGTGGCCATTGAGTCAGTCGAACCGCGCTCAGTGCAGGTTACGTTGCGAGGGTCGTATGCAGATGTGAATCAACTGACACTTTCTGTGGCACGGTGTGTGTTACGTCCTCGACAGAAAAAGAGTCTTTTGCTGGACACGATATCGCTCAAGATTCGTTCGAGTAATTTGCGAGGTGTACGGGGTGTGCGAGTGGTTAAGATTGAGCCGAATGAGGCTGTTGTGAAGTTCGACGTACCGATGATGCTAACGTTACCCGTAGCGCGTCCGGTAGAGGTTGGTATGGCACGAGGGCGTGTGCAATTGCTGTATGATCAAACCAATGCTGTCGTTCGTGGTTCGCGTCGCCAGCTCAGTCAGATGGATAAGGATAAGGCGCAAATACAGCCTGAATCGATTGATGTGAGTGGACGGTCACAGAATTTTGTGACACGGGTGAAGTTGTTGCCGCCGGGAGAAGCCATCAATGCAGTGGTGGACCCGCCAGAGATGGTGGTTAATGTGCAGATCATCAGCGAGAAGGCAACCGCGCGGATTGAACGGGTTCCTGTTGTCATATCGCAGCCCTTTGGGACTCCTGATCGCTGGCGCCCAGATCCAGCTGCTGTAGATATTGAGGTGAGTGGACGTGGCGAGATTGTGAATGGGTTGACGTTGGATCAGGTGACCGCTACTGTAAACGGTAATTATCTGTTGACACCGTCGGTGACGAATGAAGTGCCTGTTGTCATTCATGTGCAGCAGGGGGTTGAGGTCAGTGAAGCAAAGAGCCTGCCTGTGACCGTTAAGCTTGTGCCTTTGGCACCTTTAGTACAACCGCAGGTGTTTGCACCGCAAGAACCATGAGTGATGCAGAATGAGTCGACAAAGTAGTACAAAAGGGATCTCGGATCGCAACGAGTTAGAACGGCAGATACAACGCCGTTGGGTTGGCTTGTTGCTTTTTCCGATTGCCCTTTTTCCTCTGCTCAGTTTGTTGACCTACAATTGGCGAGACATCTCTTGGTTACATGCGCCGCCACTCTCGCCACCCTCGAATCTCATTGGCATTGTTGGGGCGTGGTCGGTGTTTATTGGATATAGTCTGGTTGGCCTAGCGTTTTGGGTGGTTCCGTTCCTAGTGTTACTTTTCAGTAGCATGCTGATCTACGGGAAAATTCTACGTATGGGACGGCGGGCCTTTTGGATGCTGATCTTTATGGTTGCCCTCTGTTGTTTGTTGCAATTGGGAAGCGCCACAGTTTTTGATCCGATTCTGGAGCGACTCAACCTCAAGCCAAATGCAGGTGGAGCGGTTGGATATTGGCTGATGACCTGTCTATTGGCACGCTGGTTTAGTCCGGTTGGGGGCGGGATTCTCATGCTCTCAATCATGCTCTTTGCTGGGGTTATGGCTGTGGGTATACGCCAGCTTTTTGCGGTCTGGGGGAGCATGGAGTCTTGGGTTTCGATACGACGCGAACGTGTTACGGAGGCTGCTGAATTAAGGGCGCAACAGGCGGAGGCGATGCGACAGATTTCCGGGGGAGAAGCCCCTGCTCCACGAGTGCGCAATCGGATGTCTCGCGAGGAGATTCGTGAGGCTGCGCGACGAGCCAAGGAGGAGGCACGACGTGCTCGCGAGGAAGAGCGTCAACGTGCTATTGGCGAGGCATCTTCCGTAGCACCAGCGGTTGTTGCGGTGCCATCCGTGCGGACATCGCCACTACCAGCTCCAATGCCTGCTCCCGTTGTGACGCATCCGCCTGCTGATACGGTCTCAAAAACCCCTCCCCAAACGGCAGTACGTAGCGTTGCGTCTGTGCGCACGGAGTCTCCAGCGGCCCTTCCCCACTATACTTTGCCGCCGGTGAGTCTGTTGAATCCGATTCCCAAGGGGACGGCTGACCACGGGGATATTGAAGAGACCGCGCGTGTGTTGGTTGAGACCTTGCGTCAGTTCAATGTTCCGGTCGAGGTGATTGGTACGACTCCCGGACCTGTGGTTACGCAGTATGAGTTGCGTCCGGCACCGAATATTAAGGTTGAACGAATTGCGAGTTTGACGGCCAATTTACAAATGGCGTTAGAGGCAACAAGTCTGCGTGTATTGGCGCCGATTCCAGGTAAAAATGCGGTGGGAATTGAGATTCCCAATCGGCGTGCGAGGACCGTGACCTTCCGTGAGATTATTGAAAACGAAGCTTGGCGGCGTAACACGTGTGAAGTGCCGCTGTTACTGGGTAAGGATGTGGCAGGAGAGGATTTGGTTTTTGATCTGACCAAAGCTCCTCATTTGCTGGTTGCCGGTTCAACGGGATCAGGGAAAAGCGTTTGTCTAAATGCAATCCTCAACGGGTTACTGATGAGTCGTACACCGGAACAGGTGCGTCTGATTTTGGTGGATCCCAAGCGTGTCGAGTTTACTTGCTACAGCGACTTGCCGCATTTGCTGGTGCCAATTATCAATGATCCCAAGAAAGTGGTCTTTGGCCTGCAATGGGCGATTATGGAAATGGAGAAGCGTTATCGATTGTTGCAGAAAGCGGGGTGCCGCAATATCGTTTCTTACAATCGCAGGGTTATTGCTACTCAAGAGGTGTTGTTTGATGAAGAGAATCCCAGCGAAGCGAAGTCTGAGCAAGAAGAGCTGCCAACACGCTTGCCCTATATTGTCATTGTCGTGGACGAGGTAGCCAATATTATGGCGGCTGTGGGTAAAGAGGTCGAACCCGCGATTGCGCGGTTGACCTCGCTGTCGCGTGCGGTCGGCATCCACCTGATCTTAGCCACGCAGCGGCCTTCGGTGGATGTGATTACCGGTACGATTAAATCAAATATTCCGGGGCGTATTGCTTTTAAGGTGTCTCAAGCCAACGATAGTCGTACCATTCTGGATAATACGGGTGCTGAAGAGCTGATCGGTAAAGGCGACTTTTTGTTTTTGCGTGAAGGGTCGCAGGTGATGCGTGCACAAGGGGCGTGGGTGGCGGATGAGGAAATTGCACGTGTTGTCGCTTTTGTGAAAGATCACTGCCCTGCCTGTTACGATCCAGCCTTGACTGGGCGCATGGACAAGATTAAAGAGCGTGATCCTGAAGCGGCATTGGAGGGTGAAACGTCTTTAGGGGAAGACGATTCAGGGGATTCAGCTTCTCATGATGATGCCGACGATGAACTGCTACCCAATGCGATTGAGGTTATTCGCATGACCAAGCGGGCGTCGACAACGATGTTGCAACGTCGGTTGCGGATTGGATATACACGCGCCGGAAGGTTGATGGATATTCTTGAAGAGCGGGGTGTCGTTGGGCCACAAGTCGGTTCTGCGACACGTGAGATCCTGATTGATCTGGACCATGAGATTCCTGCGAATAGCGATCATATTCAGGAGGCGATTTTAGTCTCGCCAGAGGATGATGACGCGGCGGATACGGATGACGAGATGCCGTCCGGCCAGTAACAGAAAACAGAGGTGGAGTATGGCATTTGGAGAAATCCTGAGAAACGCACGTTTACAACGGGGGTTGACACCGTCGGATGTGGCGGAAAGTACCCACCTGCTGGTTCAGGTGGTGACGGATCTCGAGCGGGAAGACTTTCGCCGGGTAGCGGCTCCGATTTACGGGCGTGGTTTTGTGAAGTTATATGCTGAGATGCTCGAACTCGACCCAGAACCTTTGGTGCGAGATTTCATGTCTTTGTACACTGGCGCACAACCGCCTGCGATTCGAACCCGTGTGATTGAGCAACCTCCGGTCGAAGAGGCTGAAGAACAACCTCAAGCTGAGTCGTGTTCTGTCACGCCACCGCAACGGCAATCAGTTGTGATGCGGCATCTTGAGGTGCAGGAAAAGGTGAAGTCGCCGAAGGTTACTGCGCAAGAAAAGACGCCTACGCCTAGCCCGTGTGTGACAAGCGAGGCTCCAAAGCAAAAGACATTGGTTAAGGACAAAGATCTTCACGAATCGATATCAGCCCTCGATGAGCGAGAGACACCGATTGTGCGCGATCCGTTTAGGTTGGTGGTCGAACCGGAACCTATGCTGGAAGAGCCGCAAGAACCGGATTTGTTTCATCCCGCTCCTCTGCGGCAGGCGCCTGTTTCTCAATCGAAAGATGCAGAGACCCCTTCCTCAAAATCGATTTTAAAACGAACCAAGATGCGAGTCTTACCGGTTTTCAAGATCGGTGGGCGCATGTCGACTGAGCCCTTGGTGACGCAAAGTGATGATGAGGAGGCCCATGCTCGTCGGCGGGCACGGATTCAGGCTTTTGCCGAAGGGTTCAACCGTTTGCGTGAAGGGGTTGAACGAAAATTACCGACCACGATGCCGCAAAAGCGGTTAATGCTGATAGCCGGAGCGGGTGTGTTGGCGCTGATTCTGCTTATCGGTGGTATTCGGACGCTCTTTCGCTTAACGGATAAACCGGTGGCTGAGCGTCCGGCAGACCTATTTGAATTAGGTGCGCCTCCACCCCCTCTCTATGTTGATTGAGTCAGCGCGTGGTAGAATCAGGTTCGACGGCGCTCATGGGAAGGCGGAATCTTGAGAATACCACGATATTTAGCGATGGTTCGGCGCGCAACTTTGATTCCTTGAGCGGTTAGTTGTTCGCCGATCTCTTGATCAGAGAGCGGCGCTGTCTGATCCTCGGCTTCAACCAGTCGCTTGATCTGATCTCGAACTGACTTGTTGGAT
>CAZSUM010000050.1:0-1902 GCA_964610015.1 uncultured Lentisphaeraceae bacterium | reverse complement strand
GGCCTTCTGTTGTCTGTAATCCGTGTGAGAAGAAGTACTTCATCTCGAACAGCCCGCAGGGGGTCCGCATATATTTTTTGGAGACTGTACGGCTGACAGTGGTCTCATGCACATTGACTTTGTTTGCCACTTCAGCCATGGTCATGGGGCGTAGACCTTCAACTCCCTGATGCCAGAATTTCTCTTGTGCATCGACAATTGCCTGCGCGATTTTACGTATGGTTTCTTGACGTTGATAAAGGCTACGGATGAGGAATGCGCCTGCGCGAATGCGTTCGCGAATATAGGATTTTGTTTCGGTTGACGTTTCCGTATTCTCAAGCAGAGAACGATAGTTCTTACTGATGTGAATGTGAGGCAACATCTGGTTGTCAACCTTGGCGACCAGTCGGCCCTTTTCCATCACGACAAAGACCTCTGGCTCGACATATTCCGTCACTTCCTGAACAAAGGCTCGCCCTGGTCGAGGGTTTAGACTCTGGATGAGGGCAATTACATGAGGAAGCTCTTCGCGTGTGAGCGAGAGGGCCTTACAAAGAAATTTTTCGTCATGTGCGCCAAGCTTATCCAGATATTTATCGATTACCAGACGGGTTTCATCCTCCCAAGGCGAGTCTTCAATTTGCGCCAATTGGAGGAGCAGGCACTCGCGAAGCGTGCGTGCGGCAACGCCAAGGGGATCAAAGCTCTGAATAACCTGAAGAACACGCAAAACCTCACGTTCGCTACGCTCGGAAACCATGATGATATCAGGCAAACTACCTGTGAAGTAACCATCATCAGAGATATTGCCAATCAGCAAGATGGCCAGTTCATGATCTTCAGGCGAGAGTTGTGTATAACCCAATTGCTCAAGTAGATGGTCTTGCAATGATATTTTTTGGCGGATGGAGTCCATCAAATACTGATGCTTATCCTGCTCATCATCATGCGAGGAGGCATTTTCCATCCCCTGTATGAAATAGTCACGCCACTCATCATCCTGTTGCAAGATTGCATCTACATCCGGATTAAAGTCGAGCTCCTCATCTGTGACATGCTCTTCAGGCTTTTCTGGGGCACTTACTTCGGTTAGAGGGACTTCTGCTGGATCCTCCAGATCCTCAATCGTTGGATTAACAGAGATTTCTTTCAAAATAGCAGCTCGCAGTTCCATGACCGGCATTTGAAGAATCTCGAGCGACTGGCGCAACTGTGGTGCCAGTGTCATGACTTGACGCTGCTGCTGACTTAAACTAAGAGAAGGTCCCTGCATTACCGATATCCGTAAGGACGGTGTTGCCTGCAGGTGGCAAGCAACATTCATACCATCCAGTTTTAAATTGGAATCATAATGGAATGTGTCGGTTGCGGCAAGTCTGCAATGGGGGGCTATCTACGATTCAGTATCACGTATTCGAAATGCAGATGAAAATGTAAGAGATTGCTTTTTTGATTGGCCACTCAAGGCAAAAAAGGCAATACTGTAATCCATTTTTACGACGCTACCTTGCGGGTAGGTCCTCATAGTCGAGGAGGTGATGAATGGGTGGTTTTTTTGGCGTGGTCGCAGCACATGATTGCGTGACCGATCTTTTTTTTGGGACAGACTACCATTCGCATCTGGGTACGATGCGCGGGGGTATGGCTGTTTTGGACGACAACGTGTTCCAGCGGGCGATTCATGATATTTCCAACTCCCAGTTTCGTTCGAAATTCGATGCGGATTATCGGAAATTTCATGGGTCCTCGGGAATTGGTGTTATCAGCGACAATGAAGATCAGCCGCTGATTATTGCCTCGCACTTTGGGGTATACGCCCTTGTTACCGTGGGGGTCATTACCAATAGCGCACTGTTGGTCAAAGAGCTTTTTAGTACGAGTACGGTGCAATTTTCGGAAATGAGTCGTGGGGGCATCAAT
>CAZSUM010000049.1:10501-12989 GCA_964610015.1 uncultured Lentisphaeraceae bacterium | reverse complement strand
GAAAGCTCCACAGGCCAACCCCGTTCGTAGGCATGAGTCACTCCGTTAACTGCCGCAACCTTTTGCGCGAGTTCTGCCAACTTGACACGCGGCAATGTCATGGCACACAACGCACTGCGAAATCCAAGCCGACGCGCATCAAACACCGCACCAAACCGCCGCGACTCTCCAGAGGTCCTCAATTTATGCAACAATGCCAGCACAGCTTCCTCTGAAAAGCCAACCTTTTGCCCTATTGCTTCAAACGGATGTTCCACCAGCGGAATGCCGCGTTGCAGGGCCAACAGTAACTCCGCTTCTGCCTCTTCCCAAATCCTCATGATCCCCTCATTCATTTTGTGATTGCGTGAAATTATATCATAGGCCAATATGAAAAACCACTATGAGCACGCAACACATCATATACTTCTTTGGTCTGGTACTCTGCACCCACCTCGTACATGCGACAGAGACCCGGTGCTGGCTGGACTCGATTGATTTGACCACCATGACCTGTGGCTGGGAATACCCACGCACAAATTCAGCGGTTGGAGGTCAATCTCTCAAAATTGCACGTCAACGCATTGCCCGAGGTGTGGGAACCCATGCTGATAGCTGGTTTAGTCTTGCCATTGAGGGAGAGGCCTTGGCGTTTGAAGCCCTGGTTGGCGTAGATGACGAGGAGTTAATCCGCGGTAAAGGATCGGTCATTTTCAGGGTCTATGCAGATAATCACTGTGTGGCAGATAGCGGAATCATGCGTGCTCGTGAACGTGCACGCCCGCTGCGGGCCGACCTCAAAGGCGCCCGCGTGGTGACTCTACATGTTTCTGATGCTGGCGACGGAGATGCACATGACCATGCCGACTGGGGCGAGGCGGTCTTCATTATCAAACCGGGCACGCGCTTGAACCCATTGCCAACACCTCCAACTGAGCAAATGGGGATTCTCTCCCCGCCTCCCCCTCTCTCGCCTCGGATCAATGGGGCCCGTCGATTTGGCGTTCGCCCGGGCCATCCACTACAGGTCTATATCCCTGTTAGCGGTGAGCGCCCCCTCACCTTTGTCGCCCAAAACCTCCCTTTGGGTATCTCATTGGATCCTAATCGAGGACTTCTCCAAGGCACACTAACAACACCGGGAACCTACTCAATCCCACTAAAAGTCACGAACGCCAAGGGAGTTGATCAGAAAAACGTGATTCTTGAAGTGGGCGACCGCATCGCACTCACCCCACCCATGGGTTGGAACTCTTGGAACTGTTTTGCACATACGGTGTCGGACGCTAAAATCCGTAGAATGGCACGAGCAATGGTCAGTAGCGGATTAATCGATCATGGCTGGACATACATCAATATTGATGATTATTGGCAGATTTGTCCGGGCGAAAAACAAGACCTCACGCTCATGGGGCCGGCACGCGATGCGCACGGAAACATCTTACCCAACAAGCGCTTTCCAGACATGCGTGCGCTCACGCAGACAGTCCATGATTTAGGACTCAAGATTGGACTCTACTCTTCCCCAGGGCCGCTCACCTGCGGGGGCTGCACCGGAAGTTGGCAACATGAAGCACAGGATGCCAAAACTTTTGCAGAATGGGGCTTCGACTACCTTAAATATGATTGGTGTAGCTATGCGAGCCTTGTACCCAACACCTCGTTGAAAGAGTGGATGCGCCCCTATCTCCTCATGGGAAAAGCCCTACGACAACAGTCGCGTGATCTCGTCTTCAGCCTCTGCCAATATGGTGAAGCCCACGTCTCTGCCTGGGGCGCTGTTGCTGGCGGACACCTCTGGCGCACATCACCTGATATTGTCGACTCTTGGCAGAGTGTTTATAAAATTGCCGATGCACAGGATGGATTGGAACCTTTTGCCCAACCAGGTCAGTGGAATGACCCCGATATGCTGGTGATCGGAACAGTTGGATGGGGCACTCCCCACCTTACCCGCCTGACGCCCAATGAGCAGTATTCGCATGTCTCTCTCTGGTGCTTGCTCAGCGCCCCGCTTCTGATCGGTTGTGACCTCGAAAAACTCGACCCCTTTACCAAGGGCCTCTTAACCAATGATGAAGTCCTCGCCGTGAACCAAGATGCCAAAGGAGAGCAGGCTCACCGTGTTCAGCGAGACGACGCGCAAGAAATTTGGATTAAACATATGGCTGACGGAAGCCTAATTGCTGGCATCTTTAACAGGGGGTTACTCACCGCACCGGTATCCCTGCACGTTTCGAAGCTTGGCCTAAGCGGGACCCAGCAGGTCAGAGATCTCTGGCGTCAGCAAGATCTTGACCCTATTACAGAATCGTTTACAACCACTCTTCCAGGTCATGGGGTCATTTTACTGCGACTTTCCTCTGCAAACTGAAATAAAACTGCCGTCCCCTCTCTCGACACACACGTAGCCGCATGTTATTGTCAACACCGTCAAACTCGTCTCAAGCAAACACGCAGTTGGAGAAAGATAATGTATCCCTTAACCCGTAAGTTTGGTCTTCCTGTC
>CAZSUM010000049.1:0-10491 GCA_964610015.1 uncultured Lentisphaeraceae bacterium | reverse complement strand
CCTGAGTGCAAAGGCAGACCCCGTCATCGGCACAATCTCCCAAGCGGTTGAGCCCCATATTTTAAACAAAGAAGTAGCTGGAGCGGTTACCCTTGTCGTGCGCCCGGATCGCGTCATACACTTCGAAGCACAGGGGTATGCAGACCTCGCCACGCAAAGACCGATGGCAACTAACATGATCTTCTGGATAGCCTCCATGACCAAACCGTTGACAGCCTGCGCCATTATGATGCTACAGGATCAGCAACGCCTTTCCATTCATGATCCCGTCGCTAAACATATTCCAGCGTTCACAAACCTCAAAACAGATGATGGAAAAGAACAAACCCTCACCCTCTGGCACCTGCTGACTCACACCTCAGGTCTTGCGGAACCCTCATTAGATGAAGCCATAGAATCATCCACACTCACCGCGCTTATGCCGCATATTGTTGACAAGTCGCTGCTTTTCAAACCCGGTACCCGTTGGCAATATAGTCAATCCGGCATGAATACCCTCGGGCGTATCGTAGAAATCGTTTCCGGGCAACCGTTTGAACAGTTTCTCCAAGATCATCTGTTTAAACCCCTGGACATGACCGACACCACCTTCTACCCCACCGCCTCCCAACAATCGCGCATAGCCAAGACATACACCCTTTCCGACGGCCAACTGCAAGAATCACCCATCAAGGCTCCTTACAACTATCGTGATGGCCGTAACCGGTACCCAGCCGCAAACGGCGGACTATACAGCACGGCAAGCGACTATGGTCACTTTTGCCAAATGCTCCTGAATCAAGGAACCTATCAAGGAATTCAACTGTTAACACCTGCAGCCATTGAAGCCCTTTCTTCTATTCAGACTCCAGAACTCAAGACCGGCTTTACAGAAGGCATGACGTGGGGACTTGGCTGTGGTGTGGTTAAGCATCCTCAAGGCGTAACCGCAATGCTTTCACCTGGCACGTTTGGGCATGGAGGAGCCTATGGCACACAAGCTTGGGTTGACCCTCATTTGAAAATTGCCTATGTGCTCATGGTGCAACGCCAAAACTTTAAGAATGGGGACCAATCAAGTATCCGACACGATTTTCAACAAGCCGCACATCAGGCGGTAATACACTGAGCCCTATTCATAAATAATCAGACATGTGAGAATAAATAATTACCAATGAAAACGAAGAACGCAAAGAACATGACAACGATGCGCCAGTCTGATTACCACGTGACGAAACGTGAGTTTTTAAAGCGTTCAGGGTACATCATTGCCGGATTATCCGTTAGAGCCTCTCATGCGAGTGCTGCAATCAAACCCAATCCTGTGAAATTTTCTTTCGGAATTGTAACGGATCCACATTATGCCGACACGGCTTCACGCGGGCATCGTTTTTATAGCGAGTCTGCGGTTAAGATGCAGGAGTGCATCACGTTCATGAATGACAAGCAGGTGGATTTTTTGATTGAGCTTGGTGATTTTAAAGATCAATGCTCACCGGTTTCCGAGCAAAGCACATTGACTCAACTCGAAACAATCGAAACAATTTTTAAGCAATTCAAAGGTCCTCGCTATCATGTTTTGGGAAATCATGATGCTGACAGTATCTCAAAAGAACAATTTTTAGCCCGTGTGGAAAACACTGGAATTGCCCAAAACGCCAACTATTATTCCTTTGATTCACACGGTGTGCACTTCGTTGTTCTCGACGCGAACGTTCGGGCTGATGGATTAGACTATGATCATGGGAACTTCGACTGGACTGATGCCAATATTCCGTGTAAGCAACAGGATTGGCTCAAGAAAGAGCTTGTCTCTACCTCAAAACCCGTGGTCGTTTTTATTCACCAACAACTTGACGGAGAAGATAATCATTGTGTCAAGAATGCAGCCGAAATCCGACAACTACTGCAGGCTAGCAAACGTGTACTGGCTGTTTTTCAAGGTCATAACCATGCTGGCCATTACAGCCTGATTGACCAGATACACTATTACACACTGAAAGCAATGATCGAGGGAACCGGCCTCCAAAACAGTGCTTACGCGATTGTTGAGGTTCATGACACGCTCGACCTCACCGTGACCGGCTATCGTCGGGCAACAAGCAAAAAAATGCCCTCTGCTTAATAGGCGGGCGCTCCCGCAGTCCGACTAGAAACCGTTTCACCCTTTTCAACACTGATGAACAAACACCCAACGTAACACTCAAGAGAGGATTCACATGATGCACACCTATCGAGCAATGAGTTTTATCATGGCTTGCACGCTGAGCTTAACCGCTGAGATGACCGTCAAACAGGAACCCATCCGTCCTAAACAAACGATCCGCCTTTTTAACGGCAAAGATCTGGCCGGATGGACTAAGGTGATTACCCAAGAGCCCGACAGTTGCCCAGATAAAACATGGTCAGTACAAAATGGTGAGATCCACTGTACAGGGACTCCTTTTGGCTATCTGGCCACACAGCAGAGTTTTGCTGACTACACATTACGGGTCTCGTATCGCTGGAATGGAACGGCAGAGCAAATGAACAGTGGCATCTTTATTCACAAGACCGGCCCGGATAACAATTTTCTACCCAAAGCGATTGAGACACAACTCAAGCTAGAGAATGCTGGAGATTTTGTATTATTGTCACAAGCCACACTGAATGGGCTGGAGAACCCAAAAAATCTTCGTGTTGAGAAAAAAGCACCCTGTTCGGAAAAACCGCAAGGCGAGTGGAACTTGGTAGAGATTGTCGTCAAAGGGAACACGATTGAGTCGCGCGTAAATGGCGTCCTACAAAATAGCGGTACTGGGATTTACACGAGCGCTGGGCAGATCTGCTTACAAAGTGAAGGTGGACCGATTGCCTTTCGCGATATTACCCTTGAGCCGCTCCAATAAAGCCATTGATCTCCTTTCCACAAGATCCTTTCATAAACAGACAGGCGGATAGTCCAAAAGACCATCCGCCTGTTTTTTCGGTTTTTAAACCCAGCGCCCTAGTTTGGAACGCATCGTCAGTTCTTACTCACCCGCTTTGACAATCGCTGCGAACGAGTCTGCCTTGAGCGCGGCTCCACCGATCAAGCCACCATCGATGTCAGGCTGCGACAGGAGCTCCTTGGCATTATCCGGTTTCATGCTGCCGCCGTATTGAATACGCACCACATTGGCAACATCACCGCCGGCAATTTCCGCCAGTGTCCGGCGAATCATTGCATGGACTTCCTGTGCCTGACTCGGTGTCGCGGTACGGCCCGTGCCAATTGCCCAGATCGGTTCATAAGCGATCACCACTTTGGCAAGATCCGCACCCAGATCCGCCAATCCGATCTTGGTCTGCCGAACAACAACCTCTTCCATGCGTCCGCTATCTCGTTCTGCCAGCGTTTCACCCACACAAACGATGGGGATCAACCCAGCGGCCAATGCAGCTTTGGTACGTTTATTGACCGTCTCATCGCTTTCACCAAAATACTGCCGACGTTCGCTGTGACCAATAATCACATACGAAACGCCCAGTTCTTTCAGCATCTCTGCTGAGACTTCACCGGTAAAAGCACCGGATGCTTCCCAATGAACATTCTGCGCACCGAGCGCCACAGCCGAACCAATACAAGCCGCAGCCGCATCCTTTAAATCAGTAAATGGCGGACAAACCACCACATCAACTTTGGTCACGTCTGCAACAGCAACTTTGATCTCATCGATCAATGTAGCCGCCTCAGAGGCCTTTTTATTCATCTTCCAGTTGCCAGCAATAATTTTCCTACGCATGCGATAAGCTCCTTAATTAACAAAACGTGCACCATTATGGCTTTAGAAGAGCCCTGATGCAAGCACGCGTTCGCCAAGATCCCCAAGAGCAAGATGAGCTGGCTTTTTCCCTTTAGGGTTTGGGTCTTTGCGTGTGACAAAAACCATAACCGCGTGCTCTGATCCATCTAGATAAAGACGCTTTGATCAGCGAGCACTCGGTGAAAAGCCCGACAAAAGCTAATTTGCACCTTGACTCTTTAAGCCGTGCCTAGAATACTTTTAAAATTATTCGCGGACTGTTTCAATAACCGATAATGGAAAGAAATCAGGAATGAAGCATTTAGTATTGCCAAGTTTTTATGTTCTACTGGCGGAACTCTTACTCTTTGCTGGAGCGACAAGAGCAGAGGTAAAGCCAGCAGCCGTTTTTTCAGATCACATGGTGTTGCAGCGTGATTGTCCTGTTCCGGTATGGGGTACCGCAAAGCCCGGAGCGATAGTCACCGTCGACTTTGCGGGTCAGAAAAAATGCGCCACCGTTGATGATAAAGGTCACTGGCAACTCTCGCTGAATGCCCTGCCAGCTAACACTCAAGCATCTGACCTGATAATCAGCGCTGAAAACACAGTGAAAATCCACGACGTGTTGGTCGGAGACCTTTGGATCTGCGCCGGAGGACTACATGCCGCCAACCGTCTCATCAATCTGATACCCGGTCGTGAGGCGGCCATTGCAGCCGCCAAAGCGGAACCCGCAGTGCCCTTCCTGAGAATCTTTGGAACAAAGATTAGTACAGCACGTGAAGAACAGGATGATGTCGAGGGGCGTTGGATTAAAGCGGAAGTATCCAACATGGCGAACCTGCAGGCCGATGGTTATTATATCGGCAGAAAGCTGGTAGCTGAGTTAGGGGTGCCCATCGGCGTGGTCTCCATTGCTATGGCTTGGCCAGGGCAACCGATTGAAACGTGGATGAACCGCGAAACGCTAGCCAGCATACCTGCCGCTACACCCATCCTGAATTACTATACCAGCGATATCTGGAAACTTCGGACCGAGGGAACCCTTGAAGAACGGGTGAAGGCCTGGCTGGAGTACTGCCAGAAACTACCCCTCAATCCGCCCCCTAAACCAACACAAGGTGAGGTTGCGCAAGCGATCCGCCAAGAACCAGCCGCTGTCTGGAACAGCATGGTCGCACCACTCAGGCATCTAGCCGTACGCGGCGTGATTTGGGATCATGGCGAGGATGATGCCTCTTTGCAGCGTGCAGTGCAATACGGCGAGCTGCTTCCGGGAATGATCACCAGTTGGCGAAAAACATTCGGCAATCCAGAATTACCCTTTGTGGTCGTTCAACTACGGCCCTTCTTCAGAGCAAAACCGCACGGACTGGACAGTCGCCTTTCAGCCGAACTGCGCGATTCTCAACGCGCGGGTGCGAAAGCCGCGTCTGCGGAACTGGTGGTCACCATTGATCTACCGGAAGATCCACACCACCGAGAGGTTGGACCACGCGTTGCCGAGACCATCCTCGCTAAGGTGTACGGCAAAAATGATTTTTCAGTTGATGGCCCTGAGCTAATTAAGAGCGTCACACAAGACAGCAAGGTGATTCTTCATTTTAAGAACACGGGCGGCAAACTGATTGCAAAAGGCGGATCACTCAAAGGGTTCGCCCTTGCTGACTCAATGTTCCGCTGGGTATGGGCTGATGTCGAGATTCAAGGTGATACCGTTGTGCTCTCAGCCCCAACGGTGAGCAAACCAGAAGGCGTGCGCTACGCCTATCAGGATCTTCCCACACAAGGCGCAACCCTTTGCAGTAGCACGGGTGCTCCTGCAGCACCGTTCCGCACCGACACCTATCCCTCGCTATCTGCGTTGTCGATCGACCCCGGCTCGCCCCGCATCACCTACAACGCCCGCTGCGACTTGAGCATTGAAAATCCACGACTGCCACGCATCCTGATTATCGGTGACTCTATTTCGGGGCATTACATCGATCCCGTACGCGATGGCATGCGGGCTCGCGCCAATGTCATCGGCGAAGCCTCCATGACAAAGGGAACATGGGCCAGCATGGGGCCCCAGTTCTATCGCTCCGACTGGGCTTCAAAGGGCGATGGACTGAAGAAATTTTTAGCTGAGCGAGGTCCCTTTGCGATCGTGCATTTCAATAACGGCATCCACAACTTTTTCAGGGCCAACCCAGGGGATGAAATACGCTACGCAGAGCAACTGCGTATCGTCGTGGCAACCATCCGCGCGGCTGGTGCCATCCCTATTTTTGCCAATTCAACAGGAACAATCAGCGATCATGCAATCGAGAAATCTCCGAATTACCTAACCAACTGCAAAGCCTTTAATGCGGCTGCTGAGGCGGTGATGCATGAATTGAACGTGCCGATCACAGATATTTATGGGGCCACGCAACCACGCGTCAAAGAGCTGATCAGTCAAGATTTGATTCATTTCAAACAGGAAGCCGATCCAATTATGGCCGCGGCAATTATGACTCGTTTAAATGAAGCATTGGATTCAATGCATTTATGAAAAAGTAAAAAGGATATGCTATGCATTTTAAAGAAAGTCGATTTTTTCGTCTGACTGAAAGGCTGTGCCTCGTCGGCTTTGTCATTCTGACAGCCACTGCCCAAGAGTTGTCACCCATTTCCAAAGAGCAGACCGATCAGATCGGTCAGCTGATCAGCTCGGAACTCACGGTTAAACCAACCCGCTCCAGACGTGTTTTGGTCTTCTGGCGCTGTGAAGGCGTTGTTCCGACAAAGGCGATCGAATACGACAATCAAATGATGGCACTCGCAGCCACAAAGACCCATGCGTTTATCGCCGATTTCTCAAAAGACTACGCCGCACTTCAACCTGACAATCTTGCGCGTTATGATGCGCTCATCCTGAATAACATGACGGGACTTAAGCCCCAGGAGAACCGTTTCATCGAACCAGCCCTGATTGACTTTGTTAAGGCGGGCAAAGGCTTGATCGTCCTCCACACCAGTGCTGACACCCTTAATCAAGCCGGAAAGGCCTCAGAACTAATGGGCGGTCATTTCAGGAGTCACCCCGCGAGCAGAGGCGCTATCTGCTCTTTTAAGCTCGACGATCCCTCCAGCCCTCTCAATCAGGCGTTCGGAGGCAAAGGGTTCTCAGCTGGCGATCAGATCTACCAGCAAACGTCGCCGTTTTACAATCGAGCCAAACTTCACGTACTCGTTTCGCTCGACTTCGCTGATACGGCCACCCCTGAAGCCAAGAACCAACTCTGCACAGATAACAATGATGCTGTCTCTTGGATCAGACCCTATGGCAAAGGCCGCGTGTTCTGCACTTCGTTTGGCTACGACGAGCGTGCCTTTCTCGACAAGGCCCGCATCGCCCATCTCCTCGCGGGTGTTCAATATGCCCTTGGCGACCTCAAAGCCGATGATACCCCTGCGGGACTCTCGGCAACCGACCTGACCCGCATCAAGACGGCCTCTATTGCCGATGTCAATGAGCGCTTCGCCTATTTACAGGACATTCTCACACACACCGGTTGCGCGCGTGTCGAGGCCACCAACCTTGCTAAACTCACCGCGATCCTCAACGACCCCGCGACCACCCCTTTCGGCAAGAAAACTATTCTGCGTGCCTTTCTCACCGTCGAAGTCCCCGTTGATCTCGCTTCCGTGGGTGCGTGCCTTAAACCCCTTGAGACACGCGACTGGGCTGCGACCTTACTCGCGGGTACACCAGGAGCCACAGCAGACAAGGTCATTGTTCAGGCACTCACAAACGCCGATCCTTCTTTGCGTTGCACGTTGCTCTCTGCGTTAGCTATCCGTAAGAATGCAGCAGCCATCATTCCCTAATGTGCCAATAGCAACCCCCTTGTTGCCAATGCCGCCCTTTCAGCTCTAGGCCGTATCGGCAACAAAAAAGCCCTGGCCGCTCTAACCCACCCCGCTGATCCAGCATTGGAGAATATCCGTCAAACCGCCCTCGCAGCCTGCATCGGGTCGCTCGCCGAGAACGGCCAACTGAAAACCGCGGCACGTGCTGCTCAACCGCTCTTCGCGAACACTGACACGCCAGCCCCTTTGCGTGTTGCCTGCGCAAAGGTGTTGCTTCTCGCTGATGACGACTTCTTCGTCAGGGGCATCAAGGACCCCTGCCCGCTCGTACGTCAAACTGTTATTCGAGCCGCCGATGAGGTTTCCCTCAAGACACTCGTTGCCGCACTAAAGACCACCGTGCCAACTGATCAGGTGGCGCTCATCGCAAAACTTGCTGCCCGCGATGCTAAAGACTGCGCCATGGATGTCGCCGTACAGCTCGCGTCCGATCAGGAACCCGTTGTTTGCGAAGCGCTTCGTGCGCTTACCAAAATCGGTCACGCTGAGCAGATTGCCACCATCTACACGTTAGCCCTCCGTGACGATGCAGTCGGACGGACTGCCACAGAGGCGTTAAACGATTTCCAAGCGCCGGGCTCAGGTGAAACGCTAATTGCCCTCGCACTAAAGGACGTCTCTCAGCAGCCCAAAATACTCACTATCCTCGGCAAACGAACAGAGATCAAGCTGTTACCTAAACTCGACTCTTTTCTGCAATCCGACAATGCCGATGTGCGCAAAGAAGCCTGGAAAACAGTTGGCAAAACCGCAAGTGAGGAAACCTTAGCTTTACTCGTCTCTTGGCTGCCGCTGGTACAAGACACGGAGCTAAACCAAGCAGAGTCTGCCATCCGCACTGTCGCTAGAAACGTAGCGCCTGCCACCCGCGCGACTGCCTTCACGGCAGCTTGGGACAAGGCCTCAACCGTTACCTCGAAGAAGATACTTTCTGGACTCATGTCCACTTATGCCGACCCATCTTTTGTTGCACCCCTGTCTAGCGCGATATCCGATCCGGACAAGGTCTTGAGTGAAACTGCGCTGCGTGCCCTTGCCGATTGGTCTTCGATGGATCCTTACCCTGTCTTGAAAAACGCATTCACCACACAGACGGATAGCGATCTTAAAACAACTGCCCTGCGCAGTGTACTTAAGGTGGTGTCCGCCAACGCTGGTGCAGACATGCGCATACGTCTCATCGAACTCTTCAAACTCGCACCTGACGAGCGTAGTCGCATGACAGTGGCTAACGTGCTCTTTAAATTCGATGGGCTCGAGCTGTTCACCGTGCTACAGGAACTTTTCAACGACACGACCTGCGGCGCAGCTGCTAAGACGACCTACACCACCTTTTTTGACACCAAGATTAAAGACCATGGCGGCGTAGCCAGCGGCGTCATTGACGTCAATAAATGGACAGCCAATGCCTCACATAACGGGAGAGAGTCAAAAAAGGCCTTTGACCGCAATCCTAGCACACGCTGGTCTTCAAATGCCTGCTCTGAAAAAGGAATGTGGTTCACCCTTGATCTGGGTGAAAGCGTGTTTATCGCCGAAGTCCTTCTCGACACTGAGAACTCCCCCGGCGATACGCCAAACGGCTACGAGGTCTTCACCTCCGAAGACGGCAAGAACTGGGGTGGAGCTGTCACGCAGGGAAACGACCCTACGCGCGGCAAAACCACCATCCCGCTAGCCATTCAGACGCGCTACCTGAAATTCGTAACGACGGGCGGCCGGGCTGGACTCCATTGGTCAATCCACGAGATCTACGTCAAGCCTGGTTTGGACCAAAAGAAGATCGCCCACATCAAGCAGGTTGCTGACAGCATCCGTTAACGGCTCCCCCACTCTTTAACTTTTAACAGTCTAGTATCCTGATATGAATTTTTCACGCAGACTCTTCCTCCGTAGTAGCGTTGCAACAGCGGCCGCAAGCGCCTTTAACATTGTTCCCGCTCACGTCCTCGGACAACAGGCCCCCAGCAATAAAATCGCTATGGCCATGATTGGCGTTGGCGGCATGGGCTCCGGTAACATGAACTCGTTTCTCCACCTTGACGATGTGGTCGTTCGCATCGTCTGCGATGTCAACACCCAGAAGATGGAATCAGCCAAAAAGAAAGTCGATACCTCTTATAGCAACACCGACTGCCAGATGATCAAGGACTTTCGCGAAGTCTGTTCCCGAAAAGATATCGACGCCGTGATGATTGCCACTCCTGACCACTGGCACGCCTATATAGGCACCTTTGCGGCCCGTCACGGCAAGGACATCTACGGTGAGAAACCATTCACTCACGACTTACTCGAAGGTCGTGCCTTAGTCAACGCCGTTAAGCAGCATGGTCGCATCTGGCAGACCGGAAGTTGGCAGCGTTCTTCCAGCGAAATGCGACGTGCAGTGGAATTGATCCGAAATGGTCGTATCGGCAAAATTACACACGTGGAAGTTGGCCTGCCAGCAGGACGCAGCCTTCATGTGCAGGCCGCCGTACCTAACGCGCAGATTCCAGATGGCCTCGATTGGAACTTCTGGCTAGGCCCAGCACCTTTCTGCACCTTCCAAGGTGTTTACGACTGGGACTGGCGCTGGGTACTGGAATGGGGCGGAGGTCAAATGATGGACTGGATTGGCCACCATGCTGATATCGCGCAATGGGGACTTAATCGCGATACCTCTGGCCCTGTGTCCATCGAGGGATACGCGCCCTTTGAATCCGACGGCATCTACGATTCCCCTAAGACCTACCGCTATACCTGTCGGTACGACGACGGCATCGAACTGACGGTTGCCGATAGTTCACAAATCTCAATGGGAGCCAAGTGGCATGGCGAAAGCGGTGAATGGGTGTATGTTAACCGA
>CAZSUM010000048.1:0-13215 GCA_964610015.1 uncultured Lentisphaeraceae bacterium | reverse complement strand
GGTCAACTGCGAACCTAAGAAAATCGAGATAATCGCAGGAGGCGCTTCGTTGGCACCCAAGCGGTGGTCATTTCCAGCATGCGCCACAGCCCCACGCAACATCACCGCATGCAGATCAACCGCACGAATGACGGCCGCACAGAAGATCATGAACTGCATGTTTTCATGAGGCGTATCGCCCGGATTCAACAGACTGCCGAGCTTGGCATTACCCAGCGACCAGTTCAGATGCTTTCCGGAACCATTGATCCCTGCGAACGGTTTCTCATGCAACAGACAAGCCAAGCCGTATTTAGGCGCTACGGACTGTAGAATTTGCATGATGAGGTACTGATGATCCGTTGCCAGATTGGCACTCTCATAGACTGGCGCAATTTCATACTGTGCGGGTGCCACTTCGTTGTGCCGCGTTTTAACTGGAACGCCCAGCTTGTACAGCTCATGATCCACTGTCGACATAAAAGCCAAGACGCGATCGGAAATCGCTCCAAAATATTGATCTTCCAGCTCCTGACCCTTAGGTGGACGCGTACCAAACAGTGTCCGACCCGCGCTCAATAAGTCTGGACGGGCATAATAGAGGCTACGGTCAACGAGAAAATACTCCTGCTCCGGACCCGCTGAAGGAATAACCGTACTCGTGTCTGTATGGCCAAAGAGCTTGAGCATGTGGCTGGTCTGGCGACTCAGCGCCTGCATGGATCTAAGCAAAGGCACCTTCTTGTCCAACGCCTCACCGGTCCATGAGCAGAAGGCGGTCGGGATACAAAGCGTGATGCCATTTCGGCCTTCCATCAAGTATGCTGGACTGGTTACATCCCAGGCCGTATACCCACGCGCTTCAAAGGTTGCCCGAATCCCGCCATTGGGGAAACTCGAGGCATCGGGCTCACCTTGAATCAACTGTTTACCGCTAAAATCAACGAGCAGATGACCCCTGCCGTCCGGACTAAAGAAACTAT
Source organism: uncultured Lentisphaeraceae bacterium (assembly GCA_964610015.1). GTDB lineage: Bacteria > Verrucomicrobiota > Kiritimatiellia > RFP12 > UBA1067 > CAZSUM01. The sequence goes on along the minus strand of CAZSUM010000048.1, from coordinate 12,253 downwards.
CATGCTTCTCCGCGGTAAGCCCCGTCAATGGGTAAAAAACATGTGCATAGTGGGTTGCGCCACGATCAATCGCCCAACGGCTCATGGCCGCCGCCACGGCATCAGCCACCCGGATATCGAGTGAGACGCCATTCTCAATCGTCTGACGTAACAAGATGTAAATGTCTTTTGGCAGAAGCTCACGCATCTGATCATCGCCAAACACATTGACACCAAAACAGGATTGAACCTGTTCACGGTCTAAGATTGGTTCGTCACTCATACGGTGCTGTACTGCAGATTCAATCGCCTTCTGTCGCGTGATACTCATGCGTCCTCCAATTCTCTTGTCCGCGTGACTGCGGAATTTGATTAACTAAAAAGCACAGTGCATGCCAACAAGGAAAAATCTCAAAAACATCTTAAGTGTGACCTCTTTTACGGTTAATTTCAATCACATACACATCCGTAAAAAACACTTTTGTCACTTATTCACAATCCAGAGCAACATTTTTGCTTTCATTCTCCGCTCCAGTCGTCGCAAATTGTCTAGCTGCCTCTACAAACGCAGTGAATAACGGGTGCGGCAAAACCGGAGTTGATTTAAATTCCGGATGGTATTGGCAGGCCACGAACCAAGGATGATTCTCCAATTCAACCACCTCGACCAACTTATCATCCGGCGATGCCCCGACAACTTTTAGACCATGGGTTTCCAGAGCTTCCCGGTAGGCTGGGTTGACTTCATAGCGATGCCGATGACGCTCTTGAATCTGTTTCACGTGATACGCCTCGGCAGCGCGGCTCTCAGGATTCAGGTTACACGGATACGCCCCTAGACGCATCGTCCCCCCCATATCGGTCACCTGCTGTTGCCCATCAAGCAGCGAAATAACAGGGTGGGGCGTTCCAGGTGAGAGCTCGGTACTGTTTGCATCCGCCAAACCGCATACATGACGAGCAACCTCGATGACGGCACACTGCATCCCTAGGCAAATGCCAAAAAACGGGATCTTTTGTTCGCGAGCATAGCGAATCGCCTCAATTTTGCCTTCGACACCGCGAATCCCAAACCCACCCGGCACCAGAATTCCATGAACCCCGGCCAAGCAGGCTTCCGCTCCCTTCTGCTCAATTTCTTCCGATTCTAACATCCGAATCTTCAGACTCACTCCCGCTGCTACCGCACCGTGTGTCAAAGCCTCATAAATACTCTTATAGGCATCGCGCAAAGCGATATATTTGCCAACCACGGCAATCTCAAGCTCACCATGCGGCGGATTTATCAGACGGGCCACCATCTTTTGCCAAACCGTCATATCCAGTGTCTTTAAGGGCAATTCCAAGCGACGCAGAATCTTTTCATCAACTTTCTGATTCATCAAATCAAGGGGCACTTCATAAATCGAGTGCGCCACATCACACTCCTCAATAACACATTCAGGACGGACCCCACAGAACAAGGCAAGCTTGGCACGATGCTCCTGTTGAAACGCTTGTTCGCAACGACAAATCAGTAGATCCGGAATAATTCCGATAGATCGTAAAATTCCGACTGACTGTTGTGACGGCTTGGTCTTCATCTCTCCGGCTGCGCGAATGTAGGGAACCAGTGTCAGGTGAATAAAGAGACTGTTCCCTGGCCCCAATTCATGATGATACTGACGAATCGCCTCTAAAAAGGGCTGTGATTCAATATCCCCTGCTGTCCCACCAATTTCCGTGATCGCAATATCGGTATGTTCATCTGCAATTTGTCGGATCGACTGTTTGATCTCGTCTGTCACATGAGGAATCACTTGGACCGTCTTACCCAAATACCCACCCGCACGCTCGCGTGCAATCACATGGTTATAAATCCGACCAGTTGTATAGTTACTATGCCGATCGCAAGATAAACCGGTAAACCGTTCGTAATGGCCAAGATCCAAATCTGTTTCTTGACCGTCCTCAGTGACATAGACTTCGCCATGTTGATAGGGGGACATGGTGCCAGGATCAACATTCAAATAGGGATCCAATTTCTGCATACGAATTCGGTATCCGCGTTGCTTTAGAAGCAAGCCAATAGATGCAGCGGTTAGCCCTTTGCCCAATGACGAAATCACGCCACCGGTCACGAAAATGTGTTTACAACTCATGATTTACCTTAATGCCTAATTGTTTCCAAATTAATACCGGCCAATTTCGGCAAACGCGTCTCACCCATCAACCAGGTGTCCACCGCAGCCGCGCATTGCCGTCCTTCCGCGATCGCCCAAACGATCAATGACTGTCCGCGTCGGGCATCTCCTGCAGCAAAAACTCCCGGCACAGACGTTTGATAATCAGCTCCGGTCATAATGTTACTTCGCGAATCGACGCTGACGCCAAGTCGTGCAATCACATGATCCGTTTCTGGTCCAAGAAATCCTAACGCCAGCAAGACTAAATCCGCATGCCACTCCTGGTCTGTATTGGGCATCTCGATCATACGAGGCCGATCACCCTTACGTTCTGGAGCTTGCCAGGAAACACTTGCCGTCACCAACGAACGAACAGCACCCTCATAGCCTTTAAACGCACGCGTCATGATATTCCAAAACCGGTCTCCACCTTCAGCATGCGATGAACTGTGTCGCAGTTTCATAGGCCAGAACGGCCATGGATAATCCTCAGTACGCGCATCAGACGGCATGGGCATCAACTCAAAACTCTGCACGTCTCGTGCCCCCTGACGCAACGCCGTACCCACACAGTCACTTCCTGTATCACCGCCGCCAATCACAATCACGCGTTTATCCTTTGCCGTGATCCGACCCCAACTCTTTTGGCCATCCGAAGTCGTCGCTAGCAGGCGGTTCTGCTGTGTTAAATAGTCCAATGCAAAATGGATGCCCGATAATTCGCGACCAGGAATGGGGAGATCTCGAGGACGGCCTGAACCGGTCGCGAGGACTACCGCATCATAGGTTTTTAGAATCTCTGCCGTTGGGTCGCTGGAGGTTTCAAAATGGATGCCCTCCGCAACCAAAACATCCACACGTCGATCAACCACCCATTTTTCAATCTTGAAATCTGGAATCCCATATCGCAATAAACCGCCGGGCTTCTCACGCTTTTCATACACCGTCACTTGGTGACCAGCGCGGTTGAGCTGTTGCGCCGCGGCCAACCCAGAGGGCCCAGACCCTACCACTGCGACTCTTTTACCAGTTCGCGATTCAGGCACATGCGGCTGAACAAAGCCATTCTCAAACGCATGCTCAATAATACTTTTTTCTAAAAGTTCAATTGCCGTCGGTGCTTCATGAATGCCGAGCACACAGGCTTCTTCACACAAGGCAGGACAGAGACGTCCGGTAAACTCTGGAAAATTATTGGTTGCCTCCAGCCGCTCCCACGCCTTACGCCACTGTTTACGGTAGACCAGATCATTCCACTCTGGGCACAAATTGCCCAACGGACAAGCGCTATGGCAAAACGGCACACCGCAGTCCATACACCGTGCGGCCTGACGAACAATCGCTTGTTCATCCATGGGCTGATACACTTCGCGAAAATCGTTGAGGCGTTCAGCCACTGGGCGTTGTTTTTGTGTTTCACGCCCATATTCCACAAATCCGGTAATCTTACCCATTGCCCCTCCTCTCACAGAGATGTTGCCTAAGCAACCCCCGCCTCCGATGTTTCACTTTGCAACCGTTCTAGTGCCCGTTTGTAGTCGCGTGGCATTACTTTCACAAATTGTTTCTGAATCTGCTCCCATGAATCAAGCACGCGCTGTGCCACCGGACTGCCGGTGTACGCCTGATGCCGACGCAACAACCGCAAAACCTGTTCGGTCTCTGTCGGATCACTCAGCGCCTCTAAATCCACAAGTTCTCGATTGCAACGGATCTTACGAAACAGACCGTCTGGATCAAGCACATAGGCAATTCCACCACTCATACCTGCTGCAAAGTTGCGCCCCGTTGACCCGAGAACCACGACTCGCCCGCCTGTCATGTATTCGCACCCGTGATCGCCCACGCCTTCGACAACCGCCGAAGCACCACTATTTCGAACACAAAAACGTTCGCCCGCGATACCGCGAATATAGGCTTCTCCCCGTGTTGCCCCATAGAGAGCGACGTTGCCAACAATGATATTCTCTTCCGCCACATACTTCACCCCTGCCGATGGATACAGAATCAATTTGCCACCAGACAAGCCTTTACCAAAATAATCATTGGCGTCACCGCTGACTTCAAGCGTAAGTCCAGGTGCTGCAAACGCACCAAAACTTTGTCCACAGGTTCCTTCACAGCGAATCTTGATCGTATCTTCAGGCAACCCGTCGGCACCATATTTCTTTGAAATCACACTGCTGAGTAGCGTCCCAACCGTCCGATTGACATTGCGGATCGCAACATCCAACTGCACCGGCTGCCCGCCCTCCAGTCCTTTCTCGGCACGCGCGATTAACTGATGGTCCAATGCGTTGCTCAGTCCGTGATCCTGCTTTTGTGTGCAACGACGCGTCTCCGGTGTGGAAGGCACCTGCTTCAAAATCGCGGAGTAGTCCAACCCCCGCGCTTTCCAGTGTGAAATCGCGTGGCGCATTTCTAGCAAATCAGAGCGTCCCACCATTTCGTCAACGGTTCGGAATCCAAGTTGCGCCATCACACGTCTGAAATCCTCGGCAATCATTCGCATGAAGGCCACCACGTATTCCGGCTTACCGGCAAACTTGCTGCTCAGCTGTGGATCTTGTGTCGCAATGCCCTGCGGACAGGTGTTTAAGTGACACACGCGCATCATCACACATCCCAAAGCAACCAAGGGCGCTGTGGCAAAGCCAAATTCCTCTGCTCCTAAAAGACAGGCCACCGCCACATCACGACCGCACATCAGTTTGCCGTCACACTCTAAGCGTACGCGACTGCGCAACTGGTTGAGCAATAACGTTTGATGCGCCTCCGCAAGACCAAGTTCCCACGGCAACCCAGCATGCTTGACAGCCGTCATGGGCGACGCGCCTGTCCCGCCATCCCAACCGCTGATCAGAATGAGATCCGCTTTACCTTTGGCAACCCCAGCCGCAACAGTTCCCACGCCCGCCTCAGAGACCAGCTTCACACTGATGCGCGCATCTGGATTTGCGTTCTTAAGGTCATGAATCAACTGAGCCAGATCTTCAATCGAATAGATATCATGATGCGGCGGCGGCGAAATCAGAGGCACATAGGGCGTTGAGAAGCGCGTCTCTGCGATCCAAGGATACACCTTTTCTGCGGGGAGTTGTCCCCCCTCACCCGGTTTTGCACCCTGTGCCATCTTGATCTGTAATTCACGGGCATTGACCAGATAGTGACTCGTCACCCCAAATCTGCCAGAAGCCACTTGTTTGATCATACTGATGCGCCAGTTACCCTGTGGATCAGGGCGAAACCGCTCGGGCGCCTCTCCGCCCTCACCACTGTTACTACTTCCGCCAATCTGGTTCATGACAATGGCCAAGGTCTCATGAGCCTGCCGGCTGATCGACCCGTACGACATTGCTCCGGTCTTAAAGCGCTTGACGATTTCGGTCCACGGCTCAACCTCGTCCAACGGCACAGGTGTTATCTCTGATTTGAACGCGAGCAACCCACGTAAGGTGCACAGGGCCGCCTGTTCACCGCTGACCCGCTCAACATATTGTTGGAAAAGCGCTGAATCGTTGTTCCGCACCGCTTGCTGTAACAAGGTAATTGTTGCAGGATTGTAAAGATGAGTCTCGCCATCTCGCCGCCACTGATAAAGCCCACCAGGCGTCAGATCAAGCGTACCATCCACTTGTGGCGTGAAACAGGCCGCGTGATGTTGTAGTGCCTCTTGAGACACTTGTGCAAGCCCGACACCCTCAACCCGCGAAACGGTCCCCGGAAAATACCGCTGGGTCACATCACGATTCAACCCAAGAATTTCAAAAATCTGAGCCCCTCGATAACTTTGCAACGTTGAAATGCCCATCTTGGACATCACTTTGAGCAACCCTTTATTCACAGCTTTGATAAAATGAGCACAGGCTGTTGCAGGATCACCGGAAAGATAGAGTTGACGCGCACAGAGATCGCGCAAAGACGCATACGCCAGATAGGGACAGATCACGTCCGCGCCAAAGCCCAGCAACGCAGCGAAATGATGCACCTCGCGCGGATCACCGCTCTCCACCACAAGCGCAACACGTGTCCGTAGTTGTAACGAAATCAAGTGATGATGAACTGCCGAAACAGCCAGCAAAGAGGGAATGGTAGCCTGCTCCGCATTTACGCCACGGTCTGTCAAAATCAGAAACGTCTTTCCGTTAGCAACCGCAGCCGCGCTTTGCGCGCAGATCGTCTCCAGCGCCTGTTGTAAGGCCTCTGCCCCTTTTTTTGCCTGAAATAATATTGGCACATCCTCACTATCACAAACCGGCAGAGAACACTCACGAAGCCGCTGCAACTCATCCTCAGTAATCAACGGCTGTTCAACGCGGATCAAGCGGCACTGCTCGGGTGTTTCTGCTAACAGATTTCCCTGCTGCCCGATATACGAAGTCAGGGATGTCACCAGCACTTCTCGAATCGCATCCAATGGCGGATTGGTGACTTGGGCAAAGAGTTGATGGAAATAGTCAAAGAAGAGTCGTGACCGCGTGGAGAGCACTGCCAAGGGCACATCATTACCCATAGACCCGATCGGCTCATTGCCTCCTAAGCCCATCGGAGCCAAGATAATTTTGAGGTCTTCCATGCTATACCCGAACAGACGCTGTCGCGCTGCCAGTGCCTCGTCACCACAGATCGGCTCCGGCGACTTAGTCGCAGGAGGGAGCGAGGCCAAATCAACCAAATTATCGGCCAGCCACTTACCATAAGGCCGACGGGTACAAAGCGATGCCTTAATCTCTTGGTCATCGATAATCCGCTTCTGCCGCGTGTCTACCAAAAACATACGGCCAGGATAGAGTCGGCCCTTCAGAACAATATTATCAGGCTCAACCGGCAAGACCCCCGTTTCCGAGGCCAGAATAACTAATCCGTCACGTGTCACAGTATAGCGAGAAGGGCGCAATCCATTTCGATCCAACACCGCACCAATCACCTCACCATCGGTAAAAGGAATTGAAGCAGGGCCATCCCATGGCTCCATTAAACAGGCGTGATACTCATAAAAGGCACGCTTTTCAGGGGTCATCTCAGCATGATGATGCCATGCTTCAGGAATCAACATCATCACCGCATGCGGCAAGCTACGGCCAGCGTGATAAAGGAGTTCAATGGCGTTATCAAGAATCGCCGAGTCACTGGCCCCTTCGCTGAGAATTGGGAAAAGCTTTTCAAGTCCTGTTCCCAGTAGCTCAGACTCAAATAAGCCCTGTCGCGCCTTCATCCAGTTTAAATTTCCGCGAAGGGTGTTGATTTCGCCATTGTGACTGATAAAGCGGAAAGGTTGCGCTAACGGCCAAGCGGGGAAGGTATTCGTACTATACCGCTGATGCACCATCGCCAATCCTGAGACCACCTGCGGATCCTCCAAGTCCGGATAGAACGCAGCCACCCGAAACGATCGCATCAAGCCCTTGTAAACAATCAAACGAGAGGAAAAACTCGGCAAATAGAACATCTCCCGCTCTCTCAGCGAACTTTTGGCAATCTCGTTCTCAGCCAACTTGCGCGCGATAAAGAGTTTGCGATCCAACTGCTCTTGAGGAATATTTCCGCGTGCAACAAAGATTTGGCGAATCTTCGGCATCATGGATCGGCCTAGTTCACCGACTGCTTCTGGCCGCACCGGCACATCACGCCAAGCCAGCGGTTGCAATCCCTCATTCTGCAACTGGCGTTCAATAATCGACTCGCATGCAGCCCGACTCTCCTGATCCTGCGGGAGAAAAACCATCCCCACACCATAGTCGCCTGCAGCTGGCAACGTTTTGAGACACGAGGCAAAAAAGGCGTGTGGCAAATGCAGCAGAATGCCCGCACCATCACCCGTTTCCGGATCACACCCTGTTGCACCACGATGCTCAAGATTGGCAAGAATTTGAAGCGCCTTAACAACAATGTCATGCGTGCGCTCACCATTCAAACTACAAATCATGCCAACTCCGCACGCATCTTTCTCAAATGCCGGATCATACAACCCTTGGCGGACTGGAAAACTCATGGGTCTCTCTTCACTCATCTTCAACCTCAATTTTTACTCGCACACAACATAAAGCTTGTCGTAACGCTATTGTAGCATCACACCATATCGGTGGTGTCGCGCTTCTAGCGGATCGTCATCGCCCTTTTCTAGCGCATGCCTGCACGACACATGTTCCGTATCGCATGGATAGTGACCATCAAAACAACCATAGCAAAAGTGCGACGGCTGACCAAATACCGATTGCAACCCTTCGAGGCTTAAATAACCCATCGAGTCAGCCCCGCACATCCGTCGCACCTGATCTATCGAACGTCCGTTTGCCGCTAGTTCAGCCGTTTCAGGAAAGTCGATCCCAAAAAAACAGGGAAACCGCGTCGGTGGACAGGCAATCCGCACATGCACCTCACGTGCCCCTGCAATCCGTAACACCTCAATCCGCTTACGAATGGTTGTTCCGCGAATGATGGAGTCATCAATCACAATCACGCGCTTACCAGCAACCACCTCCGGCACAACCGCCAGTTTCAGATCAACACTGTTTTTACGCGATCGCTGACTGGGCATGATGAACGTACGGCCAACATAGTGATTACGAATAAACCCCATTTCAAAGGGAATTCCACTCTCATGCGAGTAGCCCAGCGCAGCCAACACCCCACTATCTGGAATGGGGATCACCACATCCGCCTCAACCGGACTTTCACGCGCCAAACAACGCCCAATCGCCGTGCGCGTGGTATAAACACTCTGACCAAACACATGACTGTTCGGACGTGCAAAATAGATGTGCTCAAACACGCATTGTCCATATCCCCCAACAGGCACATCGGCAAACCGCATGCTTTGAATTCCCTCGGCACTGATCTTGATCAATTCTCCCGGTGCAATATCACGAATAAACGTCGCACCAATTTGTTGCAACGCGCAGGTCTCACTCGCCACCACAAAACCTTTATCAAGACGCCCCAGCGATAAGGGCCGAATGCCCCACGGATCTCGCGCTGCATAAATACAGTCCAGCCGTGCAATCACAAACGCAAATGATCCTCGCAACTCTGCCAAAGCCAAGCGAATACGGTTTTGGTGATCAAAAAAAACGGGGTCGGCAAGTTGGTGCAGCAAAATCTCACTGTCTGTGGTGGTCTGAAAGATTGCGCCCTGTTTGCGATAACGCTCACGCAACTCTCCCGCATTGACCAGATTCCCATTGTGCGCAATCGCCCACACCCCATCACGACACTCCGCCTGAAAAGGCTGTACATTCATCAGTCGTGAAGAGCCTGTCGTGGAATAACGCACATGCCCAATTCCAACACGCCCCGTCAAGTGTTCCGTGAAATCGCCAGTAAAAACCTCACTAACCAGTCCCATGCCTTTGCATGTTCGCAAGCTCTTCCCATCACTGACCACGATGCCCGCGCCTTCTTGTCCCCGGTGTTGCAAGGCAAATAATCCGTTGTAGAGCGTCTCCGCAGCCCGTTCCACACCAAACACCGCCACGACACCACACTTTTCATGCGGTTTCTCGGCACTACATGGACGTGCTCGCTTATCACTCAAACCATTCATGTTCTTTAGTGAAGCAGGTGATATGCCAACCGAGTTTTTGCCTGCTAGTCTTACACTTTGCGCACTTTTTCCATTTAATTCAGAATCATGCCGCGATGGCCTCTACAATTTTGTTGTTTATATCACCCATATCCCTACAGTTCGCGACAATCCTGTCGGCAAATATCGTCATCGTAACCCAATCTCCTGTCCTGTGTTTTAAAGAAATAGGATTGGCTTTTTTCGCTGATTCCCCTATTTTGTCAATATTTGTTGTGCAGGTTCATTTTTGGATTCAGGAGGTTTATGACCCTACGAACGTTGCTAGAGGATGCTGCGGCTAGGCGGCCCACTACGATCGCGTTGAAATATATGCGCGACGCAATCTGGCAAACCAGAACCTATGAGCAATTGGTTTTGGGCGTTCGACAGATGGCTGAAGCGTTGGGGCGATTGCAACTTAAGCCAAGGGATGAGCAGGTGGCTCTCATGTTGGAAAACAGCCCTGAGTGGCTCGAGAGCTATTTGGCAATGGCTGGTGCCGGCGTTGCGGTTGTACCGATTGATCCCAAGTTACGGTCCACTGAGGTGGCGTATATTCTGAATGATTGCGAAGCAGTTGCGGTTTTTACTGACATGCGCCATCGGGACATGTTGGAGATGATTCTAACCAATCTGCCGTACATCCGATTTATTGTGGTTGTGGATGGGGGTCAGGAACCGCTGAATGATATCGCTGGGCGCCCCTGTTATGATTACGAGACGTTGCGTGCGGGAGTCGCTAAAGAACCGCTCTTCTGGTATGCGGATCATCAGCCTGGACCGCAAGACATTGCATCAATCATCTATACCTCCGGGACAACGGGTGCGCCCAAAGGCGTAATGCTCTCACACTTGAACTTTTGCAGTGACGCCTTGGGGAGTTTGGCCGCAATCAAAAATGAAGTGACCTCTGCTGATACTTTTTTGGTGATCTTGCCGCTCTTTCATGCCTTTTCATTTACGGCAAATCTGGTGGTTCCCTTAGTCAAAGGGTGCGGCATCTTTTTTGTTGAAAGCTTGAGAACTGTGGGCGAGGATATCAAAATTTTACGTCCCTCGATTTTGATTGCTGTGCCACTCTTAGCAGAAAAGATGTTTCAAAAAATCGATGCCCGTCTTCAAAAGAGCTGGCGTGCGCGCCTTCTTTACAAAATGGGACTGGGGGGGCTGGTCAGCCGACAGGTACTCAAAGGGCTGGGAGGACGACTGCGTTTTCTGATTGTCGGTGGGGCCCCATGTCCCTGTCATGTTTTGACTGGGTTTCGTCGTTTTGGGGTTCCGATTGTAGAAGGCTACGGGTTGACAGAGTGTTCGCCAGTGGTTTCCATAACAAATAGCCATGATTCACGTGTGGGGACAATCGGACGCAAGTTGCCCAACATCAAAGTCCGCATTGCTGATATGAATGAACAGGGTGTGGGAGAACTGCAGATTCGTGGACCTATTGTAATGAAGGGATATTTCCGGAATCTGGCAGCCACGCGCGAAGCGTTCGACGGCGCGTGGCTTCGCACTGGCGATCTGGCCTCAATGGATGCAGAAGGGTATTTGACGATTCGCGGTCGCAAGAAGGCGTCGATCGTGAACCGCGAGGGCAAGAACATCTATCCGGAAGAGGTTGAGAATATGCTGGCGCATGACCCGCTGATTGCGGATGTGGTGGTCATTGGCTATACCGTCGGAGGAGTGTCCGGTGAGCGGGTAGGCGCAATTGTAGTGCCTGAACTCGAAGCAGTGGCCGAACTACTGGGCAATGAAGAACCGGCATGGGAGCAGGTGGAAGACTTGATTCGCACCCGTGCTCGGATGCGTTACGCCGTGCTCACGGATTACAAACATCCGCGTAAGATTGACGTGCGTCGTGAACCCCTTGAACGGACCTCAATTCAGAAAGTCCGCCGCTGTGTCTACCAAGGGCAGCTCGACGAATAAGCGCTATGATTGGCGCTGTTGAGATGCCGGCGGTGGGCCCGGCATCCCAAGGTAGCTGAGATAGGCAACGGTTACTTGTTCTTCTTCTCAAACCCGTGCTCGTCGATTATCTTCTGCAGGGTAGCACGCAACGGGCAACCCTCGCCGCAAACTTGGTTACGGATCAGAACATTGCAAGCATTCCGCGTGCTAATAATCTGACCTTTACGCGCTTCCAACTGCGCTGCCGAAAGACCAGAAAGCTCTTTGAGATAGGCCTCACGCAGGGTTGCGGCCAATTTGGTGTAAGTCTCGGCCTTATCATATGAGAGCACCTCCATGACCTCACCCAACACTTTGGACTTGTCAGAGTCCTCAGGGTTGATCTTGGCAAAAAGTTTGGCGGCCGTTTCTTTGCGCAGAGCCATCACCGCAGCTTCATTGGCAGCAGGTCCGCCATGCGTAATGTTGGCATAACGCGATGGAATGTCGCGAATCCAAATGTTTCGGTAGCGCACAGGATTACCGTGGTCTTGCAACTTGAGCGGCAGTTTATCAGGGTGTGGCTGGAGTGGCCGACGGCGACAATGAGTGGTGAGACCTTCCATCTCCCAGTGATCCTGTACCAGCACGC
>CAZSUM010000047.1:0-13332 GCA_964610015.1 uncultured Lentisphaeraceae bacterium | reverse complement strand
GCTCGACAAGATACACGATCATAGTGAAGATAAAGGCCATCAGCCAGAAAGAGGTACTCAAAGCTATCCGCTATGTTCTTCGCAGAAAACTGATGCGTAAAGTCCTGACTATCACTACAGACAATGGTGGAGAATTTCTTGATACTATAAAGATCAAAGCAACTTTTGCGAAAATCAGCAAGATGCTCAAGGTCTATTATGCTCACGCTTATTGTGCATGGGAAAAAGGGTCGGTTGAAAATGCCAACCGGCATATCAGAAGATTCTGTCCCAAAGGAACAAACTTCATCAATGTTACAAGAAAGCAGGTCGAGCACGTGCAGAAATTTATCAATTCAATTCCAAGAAACAAACTGGAAGGAGAAGATGCCAATGAAGTCTACCTCAAAGCCTCATAAGAAAATGTCCGATTTAACTTACAATTCGCCTCTCGTGTACCGATGTGATCGGATGGATATAAAGGATGACTTGTGACTTACCCAAAAACACGGATACCCGGCTCTTGTCGAGGGCATCTGTTTATTGTAACATTGCAATGTTTTTTGCAGTCACAAAGGTAGGTTCACGTACTATTACGTTCGACCGACACGTTTTTAGAGTTCGTTTAGCTATGTAACCTTTTGATGAAAAGGGAGTTACGAATCCTAATTATTTGTGATCGACATTTTTCCAAAAAATGTCATCATCAAGTCTGTTTTTACACCGAAAGGGTCTAATATGTTTGTCCATATTACCGGCACGGGTTCGTATTTGCCGAAGCGCGTGGTGACTAACGATGAGTTAGCGGCCTCGCTGGACACGTCTGACGAATGGATCTTCTCTCACACAGGTATTCGGAGTCGTCACATAGGCGCAGATGATGAGACCACTTCTGCTATGGCGATCAGTGCGGCACGTTCGGCACTTGAGTCTGCGGGAATCTCAGCTGAATCGCTGGGAATGATTATTGTGGCAACATCCTCATCAGATTATCAGGCATTTCCGTCTACAGCCTGTTTGGTGCAGCATGCGCTCGGTGCAACTCAAGCGGCGGCTTATGATCTGCAGGCAGCCTGCACCGGATTTATTTATGCCTTGAGAATGGTTCACGGTTTGATGCAGGTTGACCCGCGTCCCGCTTTAGTCATTGGTGCAGAAATGATGTCGCGGATTGTAGATTGGAAAGACCGAAACTCCTGCATCTTGTTTGGTGATGGGGCTGGGGCGGTGGTGCTAGAAGCGAAAGAGAGCCAAGGCGGTATTCTCGATGCGATTTTGCGGGCTGATGGGGCAGGGTCTCACTTACTCTATCGTGAGGGTGGTGCACGCCAATTGGCGTCGGGGCCGTGGATGCACAATACGCTTGAAATGAAAGGGCGTCCGGTCTTTAATTTTGCAGTCAAAGTTTTTGATGAGATCCTTTGCGGGTTGCTCAGACGGAGTGGACGGTCATTTAGTGATCTTAAGTTTGTGATTCCGCATCAAGCTAATGCACGAATCATAGAGGCTGTTTCGCGCCGTATGGGTGTGCCCTTGGAAACCTTCTACATGAATGTGGTGACTACTGGCAACACGTCAGCAGCCTCAGTTCCGCTTGTTTTGGATGAGGTCAGCCGTGCTGGTAAACTCGACGATGGGGATTTATTGATCCTCGTTGGGTTCGGGGGTGGACTCACCTATGGTGGTGTTTTGGTTGAGTGGCGTACGGCTACGAACTAAAGAGTTTTTTTACGTATCAGTTTAGAGTATCGTATACAAACGAGGAATGGAAAAGGAGACGAGATCGAATGAGCGGTAAAACCAAAGTTGTGATCACTGGTTTGGGAGTTATTTCGCCTGTCGGCAATACGGTAGATGAGATGTGGACGAGTATCCGCAACGGCGTGGGTGGAATTGGAACGACCACGAAATTCGACCCTTCCCGTGTGAATTCAAAGGTTTCAGGTGAGGTCAAGAATTTCGATGTGTCGAAATATGTTGACCCCAAAGATGCCCGTCGGATGGCGCTCTTTACGCAATATGGCGTTGCGGCTGCTAAACAGGCATGGCAGGATGCCGGGCTGGAAGGCAGTGGTGTGGACCCCACTCGTGTTGGGGTTATGATTGGCAACGGGATTGGCGGCAAAGAGGTCGATGATGATGGCTACCATGTTCTTTTCAATCGTGGTCCTAATCGTCTCTCGCCCATGCTGATTCCCAAGCTCATTGCCAATGAGGCTGCTGGAAATATCTCAATTGCGCTGAATGCGCAAGGAGCGGTGCATACGTTGGTCACGGCGTGTGCGTCAGGTACCGACGCAATTGGGCAGGCAATGGACATGATCCGTGCGGGTCGTGCGGATGTGATGGTTGCGGGTGGAACAGAAGCCACGATTACCGAATATTGCGTGGGCGGTTTTTGCTCTATGAAAGCGCTGAGTACCAAGTATAACGATACGCCTGAAAAAGCTTGTCGTCCGTTTGATGCTGGCCGTGACGGCTTTGTCATGGCTGAGGGTGCAGCCATCGTGATTCTCGAGTCTGAAGCGCATGCCAAGGCTCGTCAGGCGCGTATGATTGTCGAGGTCGCAGGGTACGGTGCTTCAGGCGATGCGTTCCATCTGACGGCACCAGACCCAGAAGCTTCAGGCGCAGTACGTGCGATCAAGATGGCCCTTGCGGATGCTGGATTGGCGCTTGAGGATGTGGACTATGTTAATGCGCATGGTACGTCTACACCGCTCAACGATCCCATGGAAACCAAAGCGATTAAAACGGTTTTTGGTGATTATGCCAGCAAGTTGAAGGTCTCCTCGACCAAGAGTATGACGGGACATATGCTGGGGGCGGCAGGCGCGATTGAGGCTGCTATCTGCGCGTTGGCGATTCGGGATGGCTTCTACCCTCCGACCATTAACTACACGACACCGGATCCGGCTTGTGACTTGTATGTCGTTCCCAACAAGGGAGAACATGGACCGATCCGCGCTGCGATTTCAACCTCGCTCGGTTTTGGCGGACATAATGGCGTTCTAGCTTTTAAAGCACTGTAAAATTACAGACGGATCCCCGCACATTTTTGTTGGGGTCCGTGTGTGATAGAGGGCAATCAAGATGAGTAATGATATCAAGAAATCGTGGGAAGAACTTGTCGCTAGCGGCAACGATTATAAAGGGTCGGTCGAGGAGTTGCTCCCACACCGTAAACCTTTTTTGTTCATTGATAAACTTTTGTACTTTGATCAGAAGCAGTACATTGGTGAGGTGACTTACCATGCTGATATGTGGTTTTTTGCCGGACATTTTCCAGCGTATCCGGTTGTTCCGGGTGTGATTCTGATTGAAACCATTGCACAGTGTGGCGGAGCAGGTCTGGTGGCGTCTAAATTGATTAACAACGGCGTTTTTCTGTCGGTGTAGACAATGCGAAGTTCAGGCGTCAAGTACGCCCCAATGATAAAGTGCGCATGGAGATTGAGAACAAGCGTGTGACATCACGCATGGCTATCCAGCATGGCAGAGCTTTTGTTGGCGATGATCTGGCCGTTGAGGCAGACTTCCGTTGCGTCATGGGGCCTGCTAGTTAATCTTATAAAAGGATCGCATGCATCCTAAATACGCGCCACACTTCTGTCTTGAAGTGGCTCCGGGACCTTGCATACTGGTTATTTTTGGAGGGACTGGGGATCTGGCGCGACGTAAGTTGATTCCGTCGCTCTTTCAATTGCATACACGTCGGTTGCTCCATGAAACCTCACAAATTGTGGGGTCTGGACGCACCGACCACAGCGATGCTTCTTTTCGTGAGATAGTGGGCAAGGCGTTGCCTCCCAATATTTTGGAATCAGAGCGAGAGGTGTTTCTCGCGCGTTTTACGTATGTCCAGACAGATGGACAGGATGCGCATTTGTTTAAGCGACTCGCGCAGCATCTCGCTTGTCTGGATAACCATGAAACGCCAGCGCCGTTTAACAGGCTTTTTTACTTTGCGGTGCCGCAGTCGGTCTATCAGCCCATTATTGCCGCTTTAGCATTGGCAGGGCTACTTCAGGAAAACCCAGACAATGAAGCCTGGTGTCATTTGCTGCTCGAAAAGCCCTTTGGTTCGGATGATCGCTCTGCCGCACAACTGGATAATTTTTTAAGTCAGCATGTTCTTGAGGATCAACTGTTTCGGATTGATCATTATTTGGGCAAAGACACCGTCCAAAATATCCTGATGTTGCGATTCGCCAACACCCTGTTTGAACCGGTCTGGCAATCATCCTGTATCGATCATGTTCAGATAACGGTCGCGGAAACACTGGGTGTTGAAGAGCGTGCAAACTATTATGAGCAATCCGGGCTCTTGCGGGATATGTTTCAGAACCACTTGCTTGAGATGCTGGCGTTGGTTGCTATGGAGCCGCCCGCGACCTATACGGCGCAAGCGATTCAATCCGAAAAACTTGCTGTGATTCGTGCGGTGCGGCAGTTGCCACTGGATGCACTTGAAAAATGTGTGGTTCGTGCGCAGTATGTTGCAGGTAATGGCCTCGTCGGTTATTGTGATGAACCCAACGTTGCACCAGACTCAACAACCGAGACCTATGTTGCGATGAAGTTGTGGGTTGATACGCCACGCTGGCAAGGGGTTCCCTTTTACTTACGTTCTGGGAAACGACTCTCTGCGCGTAACAGTCAGATTACGCTGGTGTTCAAACCTTCACCCTATACGCTTTTTGGTAGGTCATCCCCGAACTCGCTGGTTTTGAATGTTCAACCAGATGAAGGGATGTGTTTGAATCTCCAAGCCAAAAGACCAGGGCCCAAGCTGTGCATGGGTGAACTCCCGCTCGCTTTTAAATACGCGGACTTAGGGGATGAGTTAAATGCGCCAGATGCCTATGCACGGTTACTTTTGGACGCCATGTTGCACGATCACACACTTTTTGTGCGCAAGGAGACGATTGCCGCAGCATGGGATCTTTTCACGCCGCTACTCACCACATGGCAGAATAAGCCCACCCGCAATCCACTCCGTTCCTATATAGCGGGCTCAGAGGGCCCATCTGAGGCCGACAACTTGTTGACCAGCGATGGCCGCTCGTGGCTTTCTTTGATGGATAAATTCGGGAATGCGTCGGTGATCGCTTGATTGACAAGACCCGTGCTGAATGTCATTCTGTCATAGTTAGTAACAAGAATACTTTTAGGAGAGTAGACGGTGAAACAAAACGAGTTGCGCGTGATGATTATTGGGGCTCATCCGGATGATCCGGATATTACGGCTGGCGGATTAGCCTATAAGTTTGCCCAATGTGGTGCCCGGGTGCGATTGGTTGCGATATGCAATGGGAGTAAAGGGCACATGCAGATGAAGAGTAAGGAGATTGCAATACGGCGGTATGGGGAGGCTCAGCAGGCAAAAGAGATTCTCGGCGTTGAAGAGTACCGTATTTTTCCACATGAGGATTGCGAAATTGAGGTGACACTCGCGCAGCGCATGGAGATGACCCGTCTGATACGTGAATTTGCACCGCATCTTGTGTTTACACATCGTATTTGTGACTATCATGTTGACCACCGAACGGTAGGAACGTTGGTGATGGACACCTCGTATTTGTTGGGTGTGCCACTGTGGTGCCCTGATGTTCCCATTCCGAGTGTGATGCCCGCGATTTATTTTTTGAGCGATGCGTTCCGAACGCCAAGTGAATTACGACCTGACATACTTTTCAGTATCGATGATGTTAAAGACACAATTCTGAATGCGATGAATTGTCATCAGTCGCAGTTTTTTGAATGGCTTGCTTTTGATAAAAAAATCGAGCATGAAATTCCTTCGGCGACAGATCTTCCGGCCCGCAAAGCGTTTATGGAAAAATACTGGTTGGTCCCGAAAAAAGGATTTGATGCGATGCGGTTTCGTTCACGGTTAGAGGCGCTTTATGGAAAAGACGAAGCGGCTAAGATCCAGTATGTAGAGGCGTTTGAATTAAGCGAGTATGGTTATCAACCAACGCCTGAGGAACTCCCGAACTTGTTCCCTTTTTTAAAGCGTGAAGTCGTGCTAGCTGGTTCGTCAGCTTAAAGAGAGGCTTCTCTGGCTTCAACGCCCAAGGTTTGCAAGTGCGTTACGAAATCAGGGAAGGACTCTCGCAAAATTTCTGCTTTATGAACCGTGATCGGTTCAGGTGCGGCGAGTCCTGCGAGAGCCAGCGACATGGCAAGGCGATGGTCACCTTGGGCATCGCACGCTCCACCTATGAGTGTGCCACCCTGAATTGAGAATCCATCGCGGTATTCCTCGAGTTTGACACCTAGTTTGAGCAACTGGTTACACAACACCGTGATACGATCGGTTTCCTTGTAGCGTAACTCTTCGGCATCACGGACAACCGTAACCCCTTGGGCAAAGCAGGCTGCGATTGCGAAAACGGGAAATTCGTCAATCATTCGCACAACCGTCTCACCGCCGACTTCGATTGCCTGCAGAGGACCTCGATTTTCCACAAGAATATCGCCAATGGGTTCTCCTGCGGATTCTCGTGGATTTTCAATGGTGATCATCGCTCCCATGGCTTGTAAAACATCCAACAGCCCGATCCGTGTGGGGTTAAGTCCGACATCACGGATTCGAATTTTGGAATCAGGAACCAGCAAGGCGGCAACGATCAGAAACGCGGCAGAGGAGATATCGCCCGGTAACGTTAAGGTGAGTGGGGTTAAGGGGTGTTCAAGTGGATCAATCTCAACGGTGTTGTTTGATTGACGGAGGGTTGCTCCCATTGCGCTCAACATGCGTTCTGTGTGGTCTCTTGAGGGGCCTGGTTCGCACAGTTTCGTGGTGCCGTTTGCTGCGAGTGCCGCTAGAATAAGGCAGGATTTCACTTGAGCACTCGCTACGGGCAGTTCAAAGGTCTGACTCTGTAGCCGCTGTGTAACAGGACGTGCCGTAAGAGTTAGAGGAGCACAGCCTGTGAGCGTGGAAATAGGCACGCCCATTTCAGTAAGTGGTTGAGTAATGCGATTCATGGGGCGTTTGCGCAACCCTGCTGACCCGTCCAAAATACAAGGCGTACCTGCGGCAGCCAGCGCGCCCGACAGCATCCGAATGGTGGTTGCTGAGTTTCCACAATTAAGTGGACGCAGGGGCGTTTTAAACCCTCGTAATCCGGCACCGTGAACCGTGAGTTGTTCGCCCGACAGTTGCCAGTCGATGCCGAGATCACTCAATGCGTTTAACATTGCTTGTGTGACCCCAGAGACAAGAAAGCGATCAATCGTGCTGGTACCTTCCGCAAGGGCTGCAAAAAGAGCAGCTCGGTGTGAGAGCGATTTATCCCCCGGCAGGGAAAGATCCCCTGAGAGGGTTGTAGGTGCAGTGAGCGTGAGTGTCATCGCGTTGGGTCCTTTTATTTGGCAAGGCTCTTTCGAACAGCGACGAGTGTCCGTACACTCGAATGAGTAAACCGTCGATTGTACTCTAGCAGGGAGGGATAACATTCGGCGGGAATTTCTGCGCACCGCCGTTGGATGGTCCGTGAAATTGCGATCGTCATTCGCCCGTCCTGACGTCTCTGCGTTTTGACAGAGTAGTCCAAAGAGCCAAGGCCATTGGGTAACACCCACTGTTTGGCTTCAGGGAGCACTGGAGTTTGTGTATATCCAGCAGGCAGAATGATCTCACACGAGAGATAAGAGGTTGCATGTTGATCAAGAAAAAGCATGTTTTCGCGGGTGTCCGCACGCAGTGGAAAGACAGGTCCTGCCACCTCAGGGATCAGAAGCGTTAAGGTATCATTCTCGACATCGGCGTAGTCTTTGGCAACAACACTAAAGCTCTGCATGCAGGGATAATTTTTTGTATCAATCATTAAAGCTGATTTTGGTTCCGCTGATTTTGAAATTGCGCCTACCAGTTCCAGATGGTGCCTACGTAATGATTCTGGTAGAAGCTCCTCATAGTTTTTTCGGAAGGGACCGACGTGCGTTCCAAAAAATAAGTTTGTTACCGTGATCGTTGCTGTTCCTGCCTTGTCTAAGTCAAGGATCCAATGGGATTCAGATCGGTCTTGAAAAGGGGCGTCTACCACAAGGGAGTTGATTTTTCCACGCAACGTGAGAAGAGGTGCGCCATTCAGTGCAGAGGTTCCAAGTTCGTCATATTGATCCCCTTCGTTGAGATAATAGGTTTTTTTCTGAACGTGCACTGCGACCAGAGGATTCATAAAGAAATCTATTTGTGGCACATCGATATAAGGTTGTGAGTAAGCCGGATACCGTGAGGTTGGGTTGGCAGCAAAGATGATTTCACTGTCAAAACCCGCAGCTTCAAGCATGGCCTGAAGCAAAATGGCCCGATCTGCCGGATGTCCATACTGATCAGCCAAGGTACGATCGGGTGACGAGAGCGCGTCTGGAGGAAGCGCAGGGAAGGTGGGACCCGTGGGGCGAATGGTGCGTAACACATCATTCCGAATGGCCAACAAGCGTTTTTGTGGATCGCGCAGATTGCGAACCAGCATTTTGGTGTGTTGACGAGTTGCGCTATTTTCTTTAGACGCTTTACGGAAAGCATGTCGTAGTCTCTCAGCATATGATTCCCAATCGCTAAACGAGATGAACAGCGTTGGCCGATAGAAATGCCAGGGAGGCATTTGTTCCTCCAAACGCGTGATGGGTTGGTCGGTGGCCTGCCAAGTGAGCGTCACGTTTTCAGCGTTGGTGACGGCCGTGGCAGTTATGCTTTCTGCATGGTAAGCACGCACGTTGGGTTTAAGATTAACGGGGTAGGTGAGTCGATATGTTTGAGACTTAACGGGATGGGTGCCGCCAAAAAGATGACGGTGACGGTAAAAATAGGCATTGGTTTGGCTGGCACGCGTGGTGACTGTAATGACGCTACCGGTTTCCACGCCTGGGAGGTTTACAACCAATGTTTTCTCGGCTGGATAACGAGGAGCGGACCCCACCCAAGGCGCGTCCATGAGGTTGACCTCGTTGGACACAATCGTTTGGACTTCGCCATTTAGGTTGGAGACTGTGGCTGCCAATAGGGTCATGTTTTGCCAAGCAGGGTTAAAGGTCAGTTTTAATTCGGAATTATTTTTCTTTCCGGCATAGGTCAGGATTCGCTTGGACCAAGTGTGTGTGGTTGTCCATGTGTGATGATCCTGGAGATGCGTGTCGACCACGTCAGAGAGAACCTCCTGATCTGGGGAGGTGTATTCGGTTACATTGAAGAGCGGACGTCGGCGACTTGCCGCTTCAATATCAGCCAGGGTTTCCCTGAGTGCAAGATACGCTTGGGGCGAAAATTCGGATGTGTTGATCAGGTAACTGAGATGTCCGTTCAAGGTTGTCGCTGTGGCGTGTTGGGTCATTTTAAATTGCACGCCTTCACGATTAATCTGCACATCGCTTGGCAAAGATTCAACAGTCCCTAATGCTTTGTTATAATGCAAGGCTACCGTTTCTCGTGTACCACAGGTCATGCCGATATCCATGGGATATTTACGTTTGTGGAGGCCTGTTTGTCCCACGATAAAATTGGCGTATCCGATCGCGGTGCCCAGCCAAGGTAACGAGATGAGGTCTAGATTTTGGCCGCGAACAGGGAAGTCGCGCACGCGGCTGGTGAGTGTGACGGAGAGGGGGGTACCTGTGTCATGTAGGTCCTGTGGCGCGATTTCGCAGGTGAGGACCTCTGCGCCAGCGAGTCTGGTTTTTAGAACACCTTCAAAAAATCTCTGGCGGTCTTCAGCTTTTTGTCTTATCAGATGACCACGATACGCATTGTCATTGATTCCTTCAAATCGAATGTTTGTTTTGAGGACGAGCGAACCACTGGCATCTAGCGTACCGTCGGAAACGATGTGTGTTAAATTATTCTCGGCGGGGTAAACATTCGAAACATGCAGTGTTTCTCCTTCTGGTCGTGCGACAAGATAGCTACGATTACAGAGGTAGGCTGGAAGCAAATCACGAGTCGTTTCATCTGTTGGGTCCATCAAAAGATAGCCACCGGCAGGGTTGTCAACGGCTGTGATGGCATGGTTGAAGTAAGGGAGGGGAACATCCGGATCCATCTTGGCACCAGCATGAATTAGGACAGGGTAGGCTGGAATGCCCGCTAGGTTGAGAAGCGCCACCAAAAGTGCGGCTTTGTCGCGACAGACGCCATAGCGATTTTTATAGGTCAAGCTGACGGGATGAGGTTCATAACCAGGTGCGGTATCTTCAGTGGTGATACCCATGTAACGAATCTCCTGTGAAACAAATTTGAAGATTTTACGTATTTTTTCTTCGCGTGACGTTGCATCACGGGTTAACTCAGCCACATGGTCGCGCATAACAGCATTGGTATCTGAGAGTGCGGGTTGGCAGAGCTCCCAGTACCAACGCGAAACAGTGGGCCAATCTTTGAGTGTACTGAGGAGTAGTCGTTGGACTTGCGTATGCAGTGGGGGCATATCCGGTTCGGGAAACATCTGGGGAACATTTTTAATTTCCCACGTGTGCAGTGTGCGCCCATCAGGATCGGTTTTTTCTGTGTACGTTACCGTTCCAGGTATCGGAGCACGGAGCACCTTGTGACGGATGGGCAACTCTCGTGGCGAGGAAATTGCATAATCCAGTTTAATAATGGGTGAATCATATTCAAATATCGCATAATCGGCCCAAGAGTCTGGCATGCGTGCTTTGGTTGTGATTCGGCAGGTGATGATGTGGCAGATGTCACCAATCTCGAGCCCGGGGAGCATGAGGGTTAGAATCTTATTGGCTGGGTCGTAGATATTGGACTGCATCTGGCCAGGATCAATCATGACACGGGCATACGTATCCAGATCGCAGGCGAGGATGCGCCCATCGGGTTTGATAATTTCAGCGCGGTAAACGAGGGATGTTCCATAGTGTGAATCAAAGGGAATTTTTAGTGTAACCGCATCGCGTCGGCCTTTTTCTGTCAGGACTTTAGAATATTCGTCATCCCAGAGCACAGAGGTGCCATTTGTTTCATAGCGCTCGAACATGTGATCTGCCACAAGGACACGGTCTGCATCTGGGAAACAGTCAGCGGTGACCTCACGTGCTGAGGAAATGATGTTTAGCTGATCTAGCATGAACTCTTTGGGTGGTTCTCTTCCCCATGCCATAATAGCCAATAGGCAAAAACACACACTCGACAAAAAAACGCTCATAACTCTAATCCTTCTTTTGATAGGTCGTTATTAAAACAAAAATGCTCTTGGGACTCCAGCTGTCCTTGGTGGCTTGCTGGGCGATATTTTGTGCTTGTCAGACTTTTATCTTTGATTTTAGGGTGGGCGTCGGGCAATTATTCTAGCTCAGCCTGTGATGGGCACATTCTGAAAAGCGGTAAAAGGGATTGTGAAGCGCGAGCCCATAACTTATTATAACAAAACCTATTTGTTTCTAAGGATCTTACCAAAGGGAATCTTGTGTCAAACATGGTCAATAAAAAGCGTGCCAAAGGGGCATGTTGGTATGTTCGCAATGATCAAGGCGAGCAGTTCGGTCCTGTGGACTTGGAAACACTCAATGTATGGGCAGGTGATGGTCGGTTGTCTCCCACGAATGAGATTTCTGACAATGCTTCGGAATGGCGCCTAGCGACCAGCCTGCGTGAACTTGGGATGGATTGGGTCGCTGAGGTGACCCCCGGCGCTTTTTATGGTCCCATCCACCACAAGGCCATGCAGGAGTTGGTGAAGGAGGGCGCGTTAAAGGATGTAGGTGCTTTTTTTGCACGAAGTGACGTTAAAGCAGAAAATCTAAGAATCGTCTCAAATGCGGATGAAAACGATGGAGAAAAAGCGAAACGAGATGACGCGCAAAAAAAGGTGGAGTCGCTTGAAGCAGAAGTAAAAGCGCTACGTACTAAACAGACGGCTGAGCAGTCCGAGCTACTCTGTGCGCGTAAGGAGCTGAGTACTCTTTCAGATCAAGTCATTTCGATGCGCGCCAAGGAGGCTTCGTTGACTGGCGCGCTGACAGAACAATCCAAACGGTTTGATGCGGAGCTAGAGCACTTGAAACAAGCGGTTCAACGTGCAGAGACTGTTTCAATCGAGCGGGCCTCACGAATTGCTGAGCTTGAGGGCCAATTGGCGGGCAAGGCACGGGATGACGAGCTACGGTCACAAGCGGTGAAACGTGTTGAAGCGCTCGAAAATGAGCTCAAACAGGCCCATCAAAAAATGGAACAAGGTGCTAAAGCTGTTGCGATCAGTCAGACACGAGAGCAAGAGTTGGGCGCCTCGCTCGCAACTGTTCAGCAGGCACTCGCTAAAGAGTCCAGTGAAGCGAAAGAGCTACGGACGGTTGTTCAATCCATGCGCGGTGAGCAGGACGAGATGCAAAAAGCGTTAACTGCCGCGCAACAACGGAATCAAAAGGTTGAAACGATTCTACGACAAGCTGTGGATTTGTTTGCGACAAAAGAGAACGTGGAGGGTTGCCAACAGGGCACAGCTAAATCCGTTGAACCCATTGAGGTTATTGAAGCGGAGGTCCTTTCTCCGGAACCTGTTGTAAGAAATAGCCAGCCATCGTCAGAAAGTGCGGGACACGCTGAAAATATCAGGAGCAAGCCCCGCCCACCGGTTGTGAATCATACGCGGCAGACCCATCCCGGACTTTCGTTAGCTGACTTGGAGCAACAGGCAAGACGTGAGATTGAACGGCTCGGTGCGCAGGGTAAAAGCTTCTTTAAAAAGAAGTAATGCGCACCATAGCTTTGATGGCTGAATTTAGCTTCCCGATTGAAAATGAATGGCGGTGTGTGGATGAGTGACAAACAAAACGTTGAAGAAGACACGCGTCAGTGGTTTCTACGGATAAATGGCGAGACAGTCTTTGGTCCGGTTTCTACGGAAGGGCTCATTGTCTGGGCTGAACAGGGCCGCATTTTACCGGGACATGAAATCTCTGTGGATCGAAAGCATTGGAAACAGGCGGTGACAGAGCCGCTGCTGGATATGCGCTGGTTTGTTGATGATGGGGAGAGTGATTTACGTGGTCCATTGAATCGTCAAGCGGCTGAGGCTCTGTTGAAAAGTGGCAAAGTGGCCGAAGGTGCACAATTAGTCTCGGCCGATGATGTTGAGGATGAGACAAGTGAGCATGTGCAGACGCCTCGCTCGCGGTCCTCTCGATCAAAAATTTCCGAAGAAGATTTGAGGACCAGAATTCATGAGTTGGAGAGTCTGGTCGAGACCTTTCGTGCAGCGCAGTCGCAAGAGACAGGTGATGATGAGCTCATTCAGTTACGGCAATCGCATGCCGAATTAAATGAGCAGTTCCAAGCATCCGAAGCAGAGCGTGGAACTTTGGTGCTAACTGCGACCAAAGATACGCGTGCAAATG